>NZ_SCND01000122.1:0-15186 GCF_005503585.1 Pseudomonas sp. 2VD | reverse complement strand
AAATGTTTATAAGGGACAGCCGCTGGCCGGTATCGCCGCGGGCGGCCTGCTCGCTTCCATGTTCATGGGCGACGGCTTCGAGGGCATCCAGATGCTCGACATCCTGTTGATCGCCCTGGTGGCCTTCATCGCCTTCCGCTTCATCGCCGCTCGCCGGCGCCAGCAGAACCAGGGCCAGCCTGCAATGGCCGGGCACGCGCCGATGCAGCGCGAAATGCCGGCCCAGGCGCCGATCTTCGGTGGCGCTGCCGCCACTGTTGCGCCGAGCCCGGTGATCAACGCGCCGAGCTGGTTCAACGAGGAGCGCTTCGTCGGTGCCGCTCGCGAACACTTCATGTCCCTGCAGCAGCATTGGGATGCCAACGAGATGGACAAGATCGCCGAGTTCGTCACCCCGCAGATGTTGCAATGGCTGAAGCAGGAGCGCGCCGAGATCGGCGACGCCTACCAGTCCACCTACATCGACAATCTGGTCGTGCAACTGGACGGCGTCGACGACCAGGCCGACAAGACCATCGCCACCCTGACCTTCAGCGGTGTGTCGAAGACCTCGCGCTTCGACCAGGGCGAAGCCTTCAGCGAAAGCTGGCGGATGGAGCGCGCCCAGGGCGAGAACCAGCCATGGCTGGTGGCCGGTATCCGGCAGAACTGATCCCGAGTGGTTGCGGTCCCTTCGGGGGGCCGCCGAAACCCCCGCTCCCGCCAGGGAGCGGGGGTTTTTCATTTCCGTTGGCGGGTTGACCGACCATTCGTCCGGCGCCATGGCCGAAGGCCAGCCACGACACTTGTCTTGCGCTCGGTGCGGCTACTGTATAAAAAGCGCGCCACCCGTTGCGAGAGAGCCTGTCGTGGAAGACGTCATCGAAAAACTGCGTGAACTCAACGAACCGGTTCCGGTGCCCCTGGAACTGCCGGAAGAAGAACTGCTGGTGGAAATCGAGGAAGAGCTGCTGATCGGTATTCCCGCCGAATTCCGCGAATTCCTCCTGCTGGTCAGCGATGTGGTCTACGGCCGCCTGGAGCCGGTGACCGTGACCGATCCGCACTCGCACACCTACCTGCCCGAAGTGGCGGCCACTGCCTGGGACCTGGGCGTTCCGCGCGAGCTGATCCCGCTTTGCGAGGACGACGGCAGCTACTACTGCGTGGCGGAGGACGGCGAGGTGGTGCTCTGGGCCGATGGCGACCTCACCGATGAAAGCTGGGATTCGGTGTGGGTCTGGGCTCGCGACGTCTGGCTGGAGAGCTGAACCTGAACCGCCGCAAAGGCTCTGCAACGTGCCTTTTCGGCTGACTTCCCGACGTCGCGCGAGGCTGCCTAGAGGCCCTGCGCGCCGCCGTCGGCGCTTCGTCTCCGACAAAGCGCCGCTGCGCTAAGGAATTTCCCTCGATTGCCACGGTCACAAGGGCAATTCCGCACTTGTCGCTCCGGATGTAGGCAAGTGCGCTGCCCCGTGTGGAGATTCTATGAAGTTCAAAGCTCTGTTCGCTGCATTGCTGCTGACCAGCCTGGCGGGTTGCGCCAACCAGGCGGTGGTCACTTTGCAAGATGGCAGCGAGGTCCTGGTCAAGGATCAGTCGGATTACGACAAATACAATGACTACTACGAGTTCGAACAGCTGAATGGCGACACCATCCTGATCAAGAAGGACAATGTGCGCACCATTCGCCCGCAGTAGCGGCGCTTATCTCCCGTCAGGCGTGCTCGCCGGAGCGGTGTCGCTTTCGTGGCCGGGCCTCCAGCTCCAGGAGGTTCAGCAGGTACTGGCCGAAATAGGCCAGGTCCTGTTCGATCGCCGCGCGCGCGGCCGGGCCGTCGCCGCGGCGTAGCGCGTCCAGGGCGTCCTCGTGGAAATCGTTCAGGCGTAGGGACAGGTCGGCCTCGGTGAACAGCCGGTTGAAGAACGGCCCGACCTGTAGCCAGAGCGTCTCGATGAGACGCAGCAGCACCGGGTTGCCGCAGGCGCGGTAGAGCGTCAGGTGGAATTCGCTGTTGGCTTCCAGGTAGGCCTGTACCTCGCGTCGGCGCAAGGCGTCCTCCATTCGCCGCAGACATCCTTCGAGCCCTTCCAGTGCCTGCTCGTCCAGCCGGCCGCTGGCGCTTTCGGCCGCCAGCCCTTCGAGGGACAGGCGCACCTGGAGGATCTGCAGGAAACGTTCGCGGGTCATCAGCGGCACCCTGAGCGAGCGTTGTGCCTCGCCCTCCAGCGCCCCTTCCGCCACCAGCCGTTGCAGGGCGGCGCGAACCGGCATCGGGCTGGTTCCCCACTGGTTCGCCAGGTCGCGGATCTTCAATCGCTCGCCGGGCTGGAAACGTCCGGCCAGCAAGTCTTCCCGCAGTCGTTGGTAGAGTCGTTCCTGGAGATTCTCGGCCATGGTCAGCTCCGGGTCGCCGGTGGCGCCGGAAGCTGGGAAAGCGTCAGGCTGCAGTTGCGCATGTTCAGCTCCGTTTGTTTTCGATCAGGCAGTTGCCGCCATCCACCACCAGCAGTTCGCCGTTGACGAAGCTGGCTTCGGGCGAGGCGAGGAAGGCCACCGCGGCGGCCACCTCTTCGGGCCGGCCGGCACGTCCGCTGGGGCTGGCCAGGGCGGCCTGGCGTTCTTCGGCGGTGCTCGAGGCGGTGGCGATCCAGCCCGGCGTGACGCTGTTCACCGTGATGCCGCTCTTCGCCACCTCCAGCGCCAGGCCCATGCTCCAGCCGACCAGACCGGCCTTGGCCGCGCTATACGCGGCTTCGCCCGGGTTGCTGCCGCGGGTTCCGGTGGTGGAGGCGACGTTGACGATCCGCCCGTAGCCGCGCTCGCGCATGCCCGGCAGCAGGCCGCGGGTGAGCAGGAAAGCACTGGTCAGGTTGCGCGACAGGGACAGTTGCCAATCCCGCAGCGAGGTCGCTTCCACTGCGCTGAAGGGTTCTGCGCTGTTCAACTGGGCCATGCCGGCATTGTTCACCAGGATGTCGACCCGTCCCCACTGGGCTTCGGCCCAGTCCAGCAGACCCTGCACCTGGGCTTCGTCGGTCAGGTCGGCGCTCGCGGCGCGCACGTCGTGACCACATGCGCTCAGTTCCTCCGCTCGTTGCCTAATCCGCTCGCTGCTGGCGGTGATCAGCAGGCGCACGCCTTCGCGGGCCAGCCGCCGGGCAATGGCGAAACCGATGCCGAGTTCGCTGCCGGCGCCGCTGATGAGCGCGACCTGGCCTGTCCACTTCGGAAAATCGTTCATTTTTGTGATCACAAAATTGACATGGAAAACAGATTATCAGTGCTTTCAAATACTGTATTGACTTTTTTGTGATCACAAATGAAAGTTGTGCGAAATAAAAAACGAGGTGTTCGAAATGACCGCCAGTGGCATCGCCGAAGCCGCCGTGGAAACCTTCATGGCCCGCGAGCAGCAACGTTTCCTTGCGCAAAATCCACAGTCCGTCGCGCTCGCCGAGCGAGCCCGGCGTGCGTTGTTCGACGGCGTGCCGATGCACTGGATGAGCGATTGGTCGACACCCTGTCCGCTGTTCGTGGAGCGTGCCCACGGCGCGCGTTTCCATGATGTGGATGGCCACGTCTACGTGGACTTCTGCCTGGGCGACACCGGCAGCATGTTCGGTCATTCTCCGGCGCCGATCGCCCGGGCGCTCGCCGAGCAGGGCGCGAACGGCCTGACCACCATGCTTCCGGGGGAGGATGCCATCGTCGCAGGCGAGCTGCTGGCGCAGCGCTTCGGCCTGCCGTTCTGGCAGGTAGCGACCACCGCCACCGACGCCAACCGCTTCGTCCTGCGCTGGGCGCGCGCGATCACCGGTCGCAAGGTGGTGTTGGTATTCGACGGCTGCTACCACGGCACGGTCGACGACACCCTGGTTCGCTGCCGCGACGGCCGCACCGTGCATCGCTCCGGCCTGCTCGGCCAGGCCCACGACCTCACCCAGTTCAGCCGCGCGGTGCCGTTCAACGACCTCCAGGCCCTGGAGCGGGCGCTGGCCAGCGAAGACGTGGCCGCCGTGCTCTGCGAGCCGGCGATGACCAACATCGGCATGGTCCTGCCGCAACCCGGCTTCCACCAGAAGCTGCGCGAGCTGACCCGTCGTCACGGCACGCTGCTGATCATCGACGAGACCCACACCATCTCCATCGGACCAGGCGGCTGTACCCGCGCCTGGAAACTCGAGCCGGACTTCATCACCCTCGGCAAGCCGATCGCCGGCGGCGTACCGTGCTCGGTGTATGGTTGCAGCGCGGCGATGGCCAACGCCATGCAACTGGCCAGGGCACGCGCCAGCGAGCAGAGCGAAGGCCACGGCCACAGCGGCATGGGTACCACGCTGTCGGCCAACGCCCTGGCGATGCGCTGTATGCGCGCCAACCTGGAAGAGGTGATGACCGATGCCGCCTACGCCCACATGCTGCCCCTGGCGGCGCGTCTGGCCGAGGGCTTCCGCAGGATTATCCACAAGCACGGCCTGGCCTGGTCGGTGACCGAGCTCGGTGCGCGCAGCGAGTTCCAGTTCTGCCCGCAATCCCCACGCGACGGCGCGGCCGCCGAGGCGGCGTTCCACGACAGCCTGCAGATGGCCTTGCACCTGTATCTGATCAACCGCGGCATCCTCATCACGCCGTTCCACAACATGACCCTGTGTTGCCCGGACACTCGCGAAGAAGACGTCGACCGCCTGCTCTCCAGCCTCGACGAGGCGCTCGGCGAGCTGCTCGCCATACCCGGCGCGCGGGAGGCCTGAGATGCATTTCGCCGATCCGCGGGAAGCCCGCGAGTTCCTCGCCGCACACCCCGAGGTGCGCAGCATCGAGCTGTTCCTGATCGACGCCAACGGCGTGCCGCGCGGCAAGCTGCTGCATCGCGACGAGCTGCTGGCGGTCTACGAAAGCGGGCGGCCGCTGCCGAGCACCATCCTCGGCCTGACCATCAATGGCGATGACGTCGAGGAGACCGGCCTGGTCTGGGACGTCGGCGATGCCGATTGCTGGACCTTCCCGCTGCCCGGCAGCCTGACCCTGCAACCCTGGCGGCGGTCACCGACCGGACAGGTGCAGGTCAGCATGCATCCCGAGTTCGGGCTACCGGCCGCGGCGGGCGATCCCCGGCATGTGCTGCAGCGGGTTATCCACAGCCTGCAGGCGGAGGGTTTCCACCCGGTGATGGCGGTGGAACTGGAGTTCTACCTGCTCGACCGCGAACGCGACAGCGACGGCCGGCCGTTGCCGGCGTTGCAGATGAATGGCCAGCGGCCGCGGGCGACCCAGGTCTATGGCGTCTACGAGCTGGAGCAGTTGCAGCCATTCCTCGATGACTTGTATGCCGCCTGCGAGGCCCAGGGCCTGCCGGCGCGCACGGCGATCTCGGAGTACGCGCCGGGGCAGGTGGAGATTACCCTGCAGCACCGCTTCGACGCGCTCCAGGCAATCGACGAAGGCGTGCGCTACAAGCGCCTGGTCAAGGGTGTGGCGAATCGCCATGGGTTGCAGGCCTGCTTTATGGCCAAGCCGTTCGCCGATCTATCCGGCAACGGCCTGCACCTGCACGTCAGCCTGGCCGACGCCGCTGGCAACAATCTGTTCGCCAGCGAGGACCCGGCCGGGACCCCGCTGTTGCGCCAGGCCATCGGTGGAATGAAGGCGTGCCTGCTGGAGTCTTTGGCGCTGTTCTGTCCGAACGCCAACTCGTTCCGCCGCTTCCAGGCGAACAGCTACGCGCCGCTGGCGCCGACCTGGGGAATCAACAACCGCACCGTGTCGCTGCGGGTTCCCGGCGGCCCGCCGTCCAGCCGGCACATCGAGCACCGCATCTGCGGCGCCGACGCCAATCCCTACCTGGCGGCGGCGGCGTTGCTCGCGGCGGTGCGCCTGGGTATTCGCGAGCGACTCGACCCCGGTGCGCCGATCACTGGCAACGGCTACGCTCAAGCCACCCAGGCGTTGCCGAGCGACTGGCTGACCGCGCTGCGCGCGCTGGAGGGCTCGGCCTGGGCGCGCGAGGCGCTCGGCGAGGATTTCCTGAAGATCTACCTGGCGATCAAGCAGGCCGAATACCGTGCCTTCATGGGCGAGGTCGGCGAGCAGGACTGGCGCTGGTATCTCAACCAGGCCTGAATGAACGGCTGCCGGCGTTGCCGGTCAGTCATTGAAGCGGGCGGCCGATTGGCCGTCGGTGTTTTCCACGCGGCACAGGAGTAAGGAAAAGCAGATGAGCACGCCCGTCGTTCTTATCACTGGTGCAGCCGGCGGCTTGGGCCGGGCAATCGCCAAGCGTTTCGCCCAGAGTCATTGGCGCATCGCCGCCACGGATGTGGATAAGGAGGGCCTGCACGCGCTGAACGCGCAGGTGCCGTTGGACGCCAGCGGGGTCGCCGACCTGCGCAGCGCGGATAACTGCCATACCCTGATGTCGAAGATTCTCGCCCGTACCGGACGTCTCGACGCCCTGGTGAATGCCGCGGGCGTCTGGCGCGAGGGGCCTGTGGAAAACTTCACCGAGGAGGATTTCGACCTGGTCCTGGGAGTCAACCTCAAGGCCTCCTTCTACATGTGTCAGGCCGCGATACCCTACCTGAAGGAAAACCAGGGCAGCATCGTCAACATCTCCAGCGACTCCGGACGCCAGGCCTACCGGGGGTCGGCGGCGTATTGCGCGAGCAAGGCGGCGCTGACCATGCTGAGCAAGACCCTCGCGCTGGAACTGGCCGAGCAGGGCGTGCGGGTCAACGCCGTGTCGCCGGCGGATATCGCCACGCCGATGCTCGACTACCAGGCCGAACGCTATGGGATGGGCAATCCGGATGGCTACAAGCGCGCGCTGCTGAAGGATTATCCACAGGGCAAGGCGGCACGCTTCATCCGCCCGGAAGAAGTCGCCGAGCTGGTCTGGTATCTCTGCGGCCCTCAGGCCGAAGCGATCACGGGCGCCGACCTGGCGGTGGACTTCGGCCTGTCCGCTGGCCGCTGAGTGGATTTTCCACGGGTCGCTCCGCTGGAGCGGCCTGTGGAAAAGTTTCAGTCGTCCCTGGCCTGACTGGATATCTTCACCCAGTTACCGGCGGCGGCGATGCCCATGCCGCCGTAACCCTGGCAGTCCCCGCCAAGGCTCTCCACCACTCGCAGGTCGATGCCTTCCTGCCATACCAGCAGGCTGCAGCCGGCGCCCAGGCCTTCGCTGCGCAGTCGGTAGAGGGCGCCTTGCCCCTCCAGCCGACCGGACAACTCGCCGACCGCCGCGGGCCCATATTCCATCAGTTTCTCCGGATTGCCGATGCGCATCAGGGCGAAGCTCGCCTGGTAGCTGCCCTTCACCGGTTCGATCTGCAGGCTTTCCCATTCGGCCTGCCCGGCGTAGCGCAGGTAGTGCCCGGCGAGGCCCTGGAGGGACGGATAGTCGACTTTCAGGGCAACCTGTTCCAGGTTGTGGCGCGTGGCCTTGCCGCTGTAGCCGCGATCCAGCGCCAGGTTCATCCAGGCGCGGGCGCGTCCCGGTTGCCCGGCCTTGAGGCTGGTCAGCGCGAGATTGTTCAGCGCCTGTTCCGAGTCGGCTCCGCCCTGTTCCTGGCGCTCGGCCAGACGCAATTGCCAGGCGAAGGCGTCCAGCGCCTGTGGATAACTCCCCTGTCGATAAGCCTGGGTGCCGCGCGTGTTGCATTCCGCGGCTGTGGCGCAGGGCGTATCCTCGGCCTGGATGGCAGCGGCACCGATGCCGGCAAGCACGGCCAGGGCCAGGAGAAGGATGCGAATGGCGGCAGGCATTGGCGCGATTCCCGGTGGAAAAGGGCCAGTCTAGAAAAGCCCGCGGATGTCTGCACGACCCGGCGCGATTTCGATCATGACGATTGAAAATTTGTGGCCGCTGCCGTCTTCGTTTGCGTCTATGGTGTCCCCCGCCCGTCCTGATGAGAGAAAAAGCGCTATGCAACCCGGAAACAACCAACTGTCGATGACCGTGCTGATGACCCCGGACATGGCCAATTTCTCCGGCAATGTCCATGGCGGTACCCTCCTGAAGTATCTCGACGAAGTCGCCTATGCATGCGCCAGTCGCTATGCCGGTCGCTACGTGGTGACCCTGTCGGTGGATCAGGTGATCTTCCGCGAGCCGGTGCATGTCGGCGAACTGGTGACCTTCCTCGCTTCGGTCAACTACACCGGGCGGACTTCCATGGAGATCGGCGTCAAGGTCATCACCGAAAACATCCGCGAGCAGTCCGTGCGTCATACCAACAGCTGTTTCTTCACCATGGTCGCCCTGGATGACGAGCGCAAGCCGGTGGCCGTCCGTCCGCTGGAGTTGGAAACCGCCGAGCAGAAGCGCCGCTTCGCCCAGGCCCAGCAACGCCGCCAGCTGCGCGCGGAGCTGGAGGCCCGCTACCAGGCGATTCGCGAAGACGGTTGAAGAAGGCTGCCGGTGTCCGGTCGAGCCCGCTTCGGACCTGATGCCGTTTCGCGAATTTTCGCAGCTTTTCATAAGAAAACGCAGAAGTTTGCCTCTGCTGGCGTCAATTCCTGACATTTCTTGATAAGAAACCGGCGTGCCTGTTAAAACTCCAGCAACGTCAACGGGTTAACCTGTCGGTATCGCGCCGGGTTTCGCCAGGAACCATAGCCGCCGTCGGGTCGCTCGAATGCCATGGGCCGGTCGCTCTGCCCGGCTCCGTTGGCGGAAAACCTTTCCGCCTTGCCGTCACGGGCGCGGGTCCGTGATCCATTTCGAACGTCGTCGTCCGCCGGCCAGGCCGCGGAGGACGCGTTCCCCGTGTTGCCGGGAGTCCTGATGCACCATACGCCGTTACTCACCACACTCGCCGCGGGGTTCGTCCTCGCCTTCCTCTTCGGGGCCCTGGCCAATCGCCTGCGCATTTCGCCGCTGGTCGGCTACTTGCTCGCAGGTGTTCTGGCCGGGCCGTTCACTCCCGGTTATGTCGCCGACCAGGCGCTGTCGCAGGAAATCGCCGAACTCGGCGTGATCCTGCTGATGTTCGGCGTCGGCCTGCACTTCTCGCTCAAGGACCTGCTCTCGGTGAAGGCCATTGCCATTCCCGGGGCGCTGGTGCAGATCGGCGTCGCCACGCTGCTTGGCATCGGCCTGGCCAAGCTGCTCGGCTGGAGCTTCGGCGGCGGCCTGGTATTCGGCCTGAGCCTGTCGGTGGCCAGTACCGTGGTGCTGTTGCGCGCCCTGGAGCAGCGCCAGTTGCTGGACACCAAGCGTGGCAGGATCGCCATCGGCTGGCTGATCGTCGAGGACCTGGCGATGGTCCTGACCCTGGTACTCCTGCCGGCGCTCGCCGGCACCCTCGGCGGCAAGACCGACGGCGGCGAAGCCGGTCTGCTCTGGCCGCTGCTGATTACTCTGGGCAAGGTCGCCGCCTTCGTCGCCCTGATGATCTTCGGCGGTCGCCGGGTGGTGCCCTGGGTGCTGGAGAGGATCGCCGCCAGCGGTTCGCGGGAACTCTTCACCCTGGCCGTGCTGGCCATCGCCCTGGGCATCGCCTATGGCTCGGCGGTGCTGTTCGGGGTGTCCTTCGCGCTAGGCGCCTTCTTCGCCGGGATGATCCTCAACGAGTCCGAACTCAGCCACGAGGCGGCGGAGAACTCGTTGCCGCTGCGCGACGCTTTCGCGGTGTTGTTCTTCGTTTCGGTGGGGATGCTGTTCAATCCGATGATCCTGTTGCAGGAGCCGCTGACGGTCCTGGCCACCTTCCTGGTCATCGTCTTCGGCAAGTCGGTGGCCGCCTACCTGATCGTCCGCGCTTTCGGCCATCCGAACAGCACCGCACTGGTGATCGCCGCCAGCCTGGCGCAGATCGGCGAGTTTTCCTTCATTCTCATCGGCCTGGGCATTGGCCTCGAACTGGTGCCGGAGCAGAGCCGCGACCTGGTGCTGGCCGGGGCGATCCTGTCGATCCTGGTCAATCCGCTGCTGTTCATCGCCATCGATCGCCTGCAGCAACGCAAGGAGCAGCGCCTGGCGGAGGCCGCTGGCGGGGTTCGCGAGATGCCGGCGCAGGACCTGCCGCCGCCGATCCTGGAGCGCGAGCATGCGGTGCTGATCGGTCATGGCCGGGTTGGCGGGTTGGTCAGCGCTCGCCTGCGCGCCGCCGGGACGCCCTTCGTGGTGGTGGTGGACAAGCGTGACAAGGCCGACGAACTGCGCGAGCTGCCGCAGTCGGCCTGACATGTTGCGCCGTCTCTACGACTGGACCCTGCGCCTGGCCGGCCATCCCCGCGCGGAGCTGGCCCTGGGCGGGGTGACCTTCGCCGAAAGCTCGTTCTTCCCGATTCCGCCGGACGCCTTGCTGGTGCCGATGGTCCTGGCCAACCGGGCCAAGGCCTGGCGCTACGCGACGATCTGCGCGATCAGCTCGGTGCTGGGCGGCATCGCCGGCTATTTCATCGGCTTGCTGCTGTTCGAGAGCGTGGCCATGCCGATCCTGGCGTTCTACGGCTTGCTGGAGAACTTCGAACAGGTCGCCGAACGCTACAACGAACTGGGCTGGCTGATGGTGCTGCTGGGCGGCGGCTTCACGCCGCTGCCGTACAAGGTGATCACCATTACCAGCGGAGTGACCCAGCTCGACCTCTGGCTGTTCGTCGGCCTCAGCCTTGTCGCCCGCAGCCTGCGCTTCGCCGCTACCTGCGCTTTGCTGTTCTGGGCTGGCCCACGCCTGAAGACCCTGATCGAGCGGCGCCTGGGCATGGCTTTCGTGCTGATGGCGGTGATGGTGGTCGGTGGGTTGATGCTGGGGAAATACGTTCTTTGAGCTGCCTGTGGATGATTTTCACCCACTGGGATGGAGACTAAAGGCGCACTGCGTCGAAACGAACCCTTGGGTGTGCGATCCGATCCTGCGCCCGCACCAGCTCCAGCTCGTAGCTGCCGCAGGCCTGGGTTTCCAGCAGCACTTCATGGACCGCGGCGCCGGTGAATTCGAAGGCGTTACGCAGGTCGTCGCCGAGCAGCAGGCGAGAGAGGAACAGCCCCGAGGCCAGGTCGCCGACCCCGACCGGTTGCCGCGGGAAGGCCAGCAGCGGGCGTTGCAGGTGCCAGGCCTGATCGGCGGCCACCAGCAGCATCTCGAAGGTGTCGCCGGACTTGCCCGGATAGTTCAGGTGCTTTACCAGGATTGCCCTGGGACCGCGTGCCAGCAGGCTCCGTGCCATTTCCACGCAGTCGGCGAGGGAGTTCGGCTGGCGGTCGCAGAAGCTGTCCAGCTCCAACTGGTTGGGGCACAGATAGTCGGCGACCGCGGCGGCTTCTTCCAGCAGGAAGTCGCTGACTTCCGGGGCCACGATGCAGCCTTTTTCCGGGTGGCCCATGACCGGGTCGCAGAGGTACAACGCCCGAGGGTTGGCCTGTTTGATCCGTGCCACCACATCGAGAATGGCGCGGCCCTGGGCGGCGCTGCCGAGATAGCCGGACAGCACCGCGTCGCAGTTGCCCAGTTCGCCGATGCCGGCAATACCGTCCACCAGTGCCGGAATCTGCTCCGGCGGCAGCACCTGCCCGGTCCATCGACCGTACTGGGTGTGGTTGGAGAATTGCACCGTGTTCAACGGCCAGACGTTGATTCCGATGCGCTGCATCGGGAACACCGCCGCGGCATTGCCGGCGTGGCCGAAGACCACATGGGACTGGATGGCGAGCAGGTGGGGCGTACGTGGCATGAGACGACTTCCTACAGCTGAGTCGGCGCAGTATGGGGGCTAATTCACATGGCGAAAACACCCCCCACTCGCTGCCTGCCGGGAGAACGGGTAAGCTGGCCGTCCCCCTACACCGGATTCCGCTCGTGACCCTGGGTAACCTTTTCGTCATGCTCCTGTTGGGCGCCGCCGCAGCCTGGTGGTGGCGCGCCCATGGCGTGCGCGAGCGGGCGTTGCTGCTGGCCAAGCAGCATTGCGCCAAGCAGGGCGTGGAACTGCTCGACGAGAATGTCGCGCGCCGGCGCCTGCGCCTGGCCCGTGACCACCGTGGTCAGTGGCGGCTGAGCCGCGAGTTCGGTTTCGAATTCACCGTCAGCGGCGAGGAACGCTACGCCGGGCGCATCGTCATGTATGGCTATCACCTCGGCGCCATCGAATTGGCCCCGCATCGCTTCGAGGCGGCCGCCGAGGTCGACAACCCGCCGGTGCATAGCGCCGAGGTGATTCGCCTCGACGAGTGGCGGCAGTCCCGGCAGAAAAAGGTCGGCGACTGAGGCGGCAGAGCGTCAGGGCAGTATCCCGAGAGCCTTGAGACTGGCCTTGCCCAGTTCGACGCGCTTGCCGATGTCGGCCTCGCCGCCGGGCATGTCGATGTTCAGGGCGAAGCCGTAGAGCCGCTCGTTGCGCTTCACCCAGCCCACCCACCAGCCGAGTTCCGGCGTGCAGTCGAAGCACCAGCCGGTCTTGCCGTGCAGCTCCCAGCCCGGGCCGCTTTCCAGCAGGGTCATGGCGCGCACGGTGGACTGCACCGGGGCGGGGAATGGCAATTCTCCCTGCGCCAGTCGGAGCAGAAAGCGGGTCTGTTCCATCGCGCTGATCTTCAGCGGTCCCACCAACCAGAAGTTATCCACAACCTGGCCGATTTCCGCGTTGCCGTAACCCAGGCGCGAGACATTGGCGCGCATCCGCTCCAGGCCGATGCGTCGCGCCAGTTCCTGGTAGACCGGTACGTTCGATGCCTTGATCGCGTCGCGCAGGCTCATGTCGTGCTCCCAGGCCTTGAAGCGCTGGGGCTTGCCGCCATAGGGAAGAACCTCGTCGGCGGATTTAACCGCCCCTGTGGATAAGCCAATCAGGCTGTTCGCCACCTTGTAGGTGGAGGCAGGAACGAAGCGAGTTTCCGCGCGCTCCCGGTCATGGCCGACATAGCGCTGCCGCTGCACATCGTAGAGGACGAAGGTGCCTTTCACCCCGGCCGCGCCGAATAGCTTGTCCACGGCCTGGCTGTCGTTCCATTCGCTGGCCTGGGCATGCCCGGAGAGCAGGAGAAGGGCGCTGAAGAGGAGAGGGCGCATGGCTCGGTCCTGTGGGGGTCATCCTCCCTGGGACCGATGGATGAGCGCCGGATTCCCCACGGAAGGAGCGTTCATGGATTGGGCAGGAGAAAGTCGCGTACGCGTTCGGCGGCATCGGCCGGGTCTTCCTGCATGAAGCAGTGGCCGCCGACCACCGCGTGGGCGCTGACCTGGGGGTTGAGCGAGCACCAGCGCGCCACCGACTTGGCGACGAAAGGGTAGGTGCGGTCACCGTAGAGCACGCGGGTCGGCGTGGTGATCTTGTCCAGCGACGGCCACAGCCGCCTGGGGAAGGAGCTGAAGATCTCCGCTTCGCGGCTTGGCCGGCACTTCAGCTCGACTCCGCCGTCGCTCTCCTTCAGCGCATATTCCACGTAGGCCCACAGCGCCTCGTCGGTCCAGCCCTTGAAGATACCGCGGCCGCGCAAGCCGGCGTAGGCGGCTGCGCGATCGGGCCACTGGCTGCGGCGCAGGCGCGCCTTCTTCGCCAGGCTGCCGCGCAATTGCAGGCCGAGGGTCTCGGAAAGTGCCATCACGCCGATCATCGCCGGGGTGAACAGTACCGGGTCGAGCAGCACGGCGCGGGCGAACAGGGTGGGATGGCGGGCCAGGACGAGGCTGCTGAGGACGCCGCCGAAGCTGTGCCCGCAGGCCAGTCGCTGGACATCGCCATAGGGACCGCGCCCGGCCTCGAAGGCCTCCACCGCCATCTCGGCGTTGCGGTTCCAGCCGTGGAAGCGGCCGCCGTGGTCGCTTTCGCCGTGGCCCTGGATGTCGCACAGCCAGAGGTCGAAATCCTCCGCCAACAGACGCAGCATCGGTTCGTAGGTGCGGCCGCAGAAGCCGTTGCCATGGAGGAAATGCAGCAACGGCTTGCCGCTCGGTTCGCTGCGCCAGCCGCGCAGGGTGAAACCGGCCGAGCAAGAATGGGACCAGGGGGATAGCGACATGGGCAGACTCCTCGTACGGCGCGCAGTGTAACCGGGCGCCGTGCTATCGTCGCCGCTTCCCGCCGCCGTTTCGATCCGCCGATGTCCTTGTCCCGTCCGCTGCGCCTGTTCCTGCTGTTGCTGCCGCTGCTCGGCGGCCTGCTGCTGTCCATGGACTGGGCGGGTCGCCAGGCGCGGCAGCAGGCGCTACGCGCCGAGGGCGAACAGGTGCGCAAGCAGCTGGACCTCTACGCCGGCTCGCTGCAGACCCTGATCGAACGCTTCCGCAGCCTGCCGGCGGTACTGGCGCTGGATCCGGATCTGCGCGCGGCGCTGGCCGGGCCGATCGACGGCGAGTTGCAGCAGCGCCTCAACCTCAAGCTGGAAAGCATCAACCTGGCCGCCCGCTCCTCCACCCTGGAGCTGCTCGACCGTACCGGGCTGGCCGTGGCGGCGAGCAACTGGAACCTGCCGACCAGCTACGTGGGCCACAACTACGGTTTCCGTCCCTATTTCCGCCAGACCATCGCCCAAGGCTCCGGACGTTTCTATGCGGTCGGGGTGATCAGCGGGATTCCCGGTTATTTCCTGTCCCACGCGGTGCGCGCCGAGGACGGCAGCTTCCTGGGCGCAATCGTGGTCAAGCTGGAGTTTCCCGATCTGGAACGGCAGTGGAACCAGACCCCCGACCTGGTCCTGGCCAGCGACGCCAAGGGCATCGTGTTCCTCGCCAACCACGCCGGCTGGCGCTACCGCGAACTGGAACCGCTGGATACCGTGGACCGCTTCGAACTGGCGGAGACCCGGCAATACGATCGCCAGCCCCTGACACCCCTGCGCCACCAGACCTTGCGCAGCTACGGCGAAGACAGCCGTCTGGCGCGGGTGGAAAGCGCCGACGGCGAGAAGGACTACCTCTGGCAATCGCTGGACCTGCCCAACGACGGCTGGACCCTGCACTTGCTGCGCGACACCGCGAGCATCCAGGACGACGTCGCCACCGCGCGCCTGGCCGCCGCCGGCACCTGGCTGGCGCTGGTCTTCCTCGGCTTGTTCCTGCACCAGCGCTGGCGTATCGCCCGCCTGCGGCAACGTAGCCGGGAGGAGCTGGAGCGCCTGGTCGAGCAGCGCACCGCCGACCTGCGTACCGCGCTGGCAACGCTGGCGAAATGTTCGAAGAGCAGCGGGATGTCCTCGCGACGCTCGCGGATCGGCGGCAGGCGCAGCTCAGCGACGTTCAGGCGATACACCAGGTCCTCGCGGA
>NZ_SCND01000121.1:0-15249 GCF_005503585.1 Pseudomonas sp. 2VD | reverse complement strand
TGTCTATGTACGCAGATGGGTCATACGGGATTATCTGAATGTTGTGGGGATGGGAGATGCTGGTGAAAGAAATGCGTAATTTCATCGTTTTGCACCCATTGGTTCTTTTAGATGTGGATAAGGGACAGCCGCCAATCTGCTCGGCACCGACGTCGCGGTGCCGCTGGAGGGTATCCTGGATGCCTTCCTCGCCGACCTGCGTCGCCTGGAAGGCCCCTTGTACCTGTTCCTCGACGATTTCCACCGCATCCGCCACGCCGCCTTGCCGCATGGGGTTCGCTACCTGATCGAGAACCTGCCCGATCACGTGCGGGTGGTGGCCTCGACCCGCTTCCGCCCGCGCTTCCTGGTCGACGAGCCGACCCTCAAGCCCTGGACCTTCTGCCTGAGCGCGGAAGACCTGCGGCTATCGCGCGAGGAGAGCGATGCGTTTCTCCTCGACCTCAAGGGGCTGGAGCTGGGCGAGCGCGAGCTGAAGCTGCTGTTCAAGCGCACCGAAGGCTGGATCACGGCGTTGCACCTGGCGGCCCTGGCCCTCAGTCGCAATACCGACCGGGAAGGTTTCCTCCGCGGGCTCTCCGGGACCGAACGGAACATCGCCGACTACCTGGCGGAAGACGTGCTGGCCAGCCTGCCCGCCGACCTGCAGCTGTTCCTCGACCAGACCTCGGTGCTCGACGAGTTCAATGCGGAACTGTGCAATGCGCTGACCGGACGTCGCGACGGTCTGGACATGCTCATGCGCCTGCAGAACGAGCAGTTGTTCGTCATCGCCCTGGACGACCAGCGCGAATGGTTCCGCTACCACCATCTGTTCGCCGAGTTCCTCCAGGGGCGGCTGTCCCGGCATGCCGATCCGACCCCGCTGCTGCATGCGGCGGCGCGCTGGTGCGAGGGGCGCGACCTGGCCGACCGGGCGATCAAGTACGCCCTTCGCGCCCGCGACTACCTGTTCGCCGCCGAGTTGCTGGAGCGCCAGGGCGCGCGCCTGATCGCCGGTAACCGGGTGTACGGCATCCTCGGCATGCTCAACGGCATTCCCGCCGAGGTGATCCGCGAGCATCCGGTGTTCCAGATCTTCTACGCCTGGCAACTGGCGTTCGAGCAACGCTTCGCCGAGGCCGAGGCGTTGATCGAGGAGGTCAGCCACCGCCTCTTGCAGGGGCGCGGCAAGGTCATGCACTTCGGGCTCGGCGAGTTGCTCGCCGCCGCCCAGGTGCTCAAGGCCCTGGTGTTGCTCTACCAGGACAAGCTCGAAGCCTGCCTGAAGGTCGCCCGTCACTGGCTGTCCATGGTTCCGAGCAACCAGCCGGTGTTCCGCGCCAGCCTGCTCTGCGTGCAGGCTTCGGCGCATGCGCTGCTCGGCGACTACGCCGAGGCCGCCGGCGCCATCGGTTCTGCGCGGGAGGACCTGAAAGTCGCCGACAGCGAGTACCTGCAGGTGGTGACCAGCCTGATCGAATCCCTGATCTGCAAGGAGAGTGGCGACCTGGAGCGGGGCAGGGCGATCGCCGAGTCGGCGCGCAACCGGGTCGAGCAGGTATTCGGCCGGCGCAGCCGGGTCGGCGGGCCCTTGTCGCTGGCCTATGCCGACCTGCTCTACGAGCAGGACCGGCATGCCGGTGTGCTCGCCGAACTACCGCTGGCGACGGTCTGGCGGGATGTCGCGACGCCGGTGGAACTGCTCAGTCGCGGCCAGTTGGTCATGGCCAAGGCGCGCTTCTTCTCCGGCGCCGCCGAGCAGGGGCTGGCGCAACTCGACGAATGGCTGAGCGGTCTGCTCTCGCCCGGCTACGAGCGTGTCTATGCTCACGCCATGAGCTGCAAGGTGCAGTTCCTGCTGTGGCTGCGCCGTCCGAACGAGGCCGAAAGGGTCTGCCTGCAACTGGAGCGGCATCTTGCCGGGCTCTCCGGCGAGCGGCACGCCGACGCACAGACCGCCCTGGTCCTGGCGGAGGCTCGGCTGGCATTGTCCGAGCGTCACGCGGAACGCGCGCAGAGCAAGCTGGAAAGCTGTCTGGCCGGCTACTCTTCCGCTTACCAGAGGGATCGGCGGCTGCGTTTGTCCTTGTTACTTTCTGTGGCGTATTGGCAGAAAGGTAACAGCGAAAAAGCCATCGGCCTGTTCCTCGCCACGCTCGAGGAAGCCTGGAATCTCGGCTATCGCCGGCTGTTCCAGGACGACGCGTTGTGGCTGTTGCCGATGTGGGAAAGCTGGAGGGAAGCGGAGCCCAAGCGTGCCGCGGCCTGGCAGGGGCTGGCCGACCTGCTCCGCGAGCAGTGCCGGAAGCTCTCCGTGGACCCGGAAAGTTTCGATGAAAATCAGGATGTTAGCCATCGCGAACGGGAAATCCTGCGGCTGGTGGCGGCGGGCTTGTCGAACCGCGATATCGCGCAGGCGGTGCACCTGTCGGAAGCCACCATCAAGTGGCACCTGCACAACCTGTTCGCCAAGCTGGGTGTGAAGAGCAGAACGCAAGCCGTACTAAAGGGTAAAAGCCTGGGACTGCTGAGCGAGGCGTGAGCGGCAGCCGCCATCGCTCCATCCCTTGGATGGGCTGGCGGCGGAAGGGGTGGCCCAGTAGCTTGGAATCCAGGACGAGAGAGCATGAGGCTCTACCGAATCCATGTCCGGGACACCTAGGGAAGCAGTACCGGACCTGGAGACCGGCGAGATGCCGGTCGATCTGCCGGGGACAGGATGCAAACGGCAGTGCCCTGGGGCAAACCACACCTGAACACTGGAGAAATAACAATGAAAAAGCACCTGTTCCTTGCAACTGCTGTTCTGGCTGCTCCCTTGCTGGCGCATGCCGACCTGAAAGCCATGGACGATGGCGCGCTGTCCGACGTGACCGGCCAGGCAGGCATCAGCATTTCCGGTACTTTCCAGGGCTCCGTCGGGGCCGTGACCTACACCGATACCGACACCAACGGCGGCTCCCTGCGGCTGGAGAACATCAGCCTGCCGGCGCTGACCATCGACGATACCAAGCCGCTGACCATCGACGTCGTCACCACCGATATCGGCGGCAAGTCGACCCAGCAATTGGCCATCGGCCTGCCGGCCATCACCGGCGACGTGACCGTTGGCGCCATCAAGGTGGGCGACACCAGCGCCGCCAGCATCGGCTCGCTGACCGTCTCCGGGCTGAACATGGCCGGTTCCACCATCAAGGTCTGGGGTCACTGATCCAGGAACCGAGTCGAGACGCGAAGACCTCGCCGAGGCATCGGCGGGGTCTTTCTCCGAAAGAGGTACGACGGGGCGATGTTCGAGATTTTGCTGGGAAGTCTGATCGGACTGTTCGGGTTCACCCAGACGGTCGATACCAAGCCGCAACCGCAGGGCACGGTCAACCTCAGCCAGCCTCTGACCCCCAATGGACCCTACCGCGAATCGGTGCAACTGGAGCCGATGAGCCAGTTGCAGTTCCGCAACGTCATCCGCCAGGCCTATGACTACAGCTGCGGCTCGGCGGCGCTTACCACGCTGCTGGACTACTACCTCGGGCGCAACCTCGAGGAACGCCAGGTCATGGAAGGGCTGCTGCGCTATGGCGAGGCCGATAAGATCGTGCAGCGCCGCGGTTTCTCGCTGCTCGACATGAAGCGCTACGCCGCTGCGCTGGGCTACAAGAGCGGTGGTTTTCGCGCCGAGTTCAGCGACCTGGACGCTCTCGAGCATCCGGCGCTGGTCCCCATCCACTATGCCGGCTTCAAGCATTTCGTGGTGGTGCGCGATGTCTACAACGATCACGTCTTCGTCGCCGATCCGGCCTTGGGCAACATCAGCTTCACCCGGACGCGCTTCGAGGAAATCTGGGACCAGAACGTCCTGTTCGTGATCTTCCCGAGTGGGCAGGAGCCCCGCAACGCGCTGGCGCTGAACGATCGCGACATGCGCCTGGTGGACGACCGCACCGTCAGCCTGCTGGCGTTCCGCGAGTTTCCGCAGATCAACAAGATCACTGAAAACCAGGTCCGTGAGCTGGGCACTGGTGGCGACGTCATACACCTGCGCACCAAGTAGCAGATACCCAAAAACAAGAACAATCTCTGGGGATAGCGCCATGAGAATCAGGGGGTACACATGCGCGGCGGCGCTGATGCTGTCTATCAGCGGTTTGTCCGTTGCCGAGGAAGCCTCGGTCGACCAGGCCCGTGACGCGCTGGCCAAGAAGAATGACGATGCCGACAGCGCCAAGGCGCTGGAGGAAGTCTTCCAGGCCGCCGAGAAGAGCTACACCTTGCTGAAGAAGGGCGAGCGGACCCTGACCTACGGTTTCGACTACGCGCTGGTGCGCGACCAGCGGCTGACCCTGGTGCCGCTGACCAAGACCAGCGGCGGCACGCAGATCTACGGCCTCGCCGGCCGGCAGAGCCAGTCCCAGCACACCTTCACCAACTCCTTCACCTTCGACTACGGGATCTGGGACAACCTCACCTTCAGTTTCCGCCTGCCGCTGGTAGCCAAGTACGACACCGAGATGGATACCCACGCCTACAGCCTCGGCGACGTTTCCGCGACCTTGCGCTGGCAGCCCTGGGCGGCGGTGCGCGGGCGGCCGGTCACCACGCTGTATACCACCATCGGCCTGCCGACCGGCGACAGTCCCTACAAGACCAACCTGGACAAGGACATCTCCACCGGCAACGGCTACTACAGCCTGGGCTTCGGCGCGAACATGTCCTATGTGATCGACCCGGTGGTCCTCTACGGCTCGCTCGGCTACACCTGGAACCTGCCGGTGGACGACGTGCACCAGACCCTGGCCGACAACTCCCAGCTGGAGAAGGTCTCGCCCGGCAACACGATCAACTTCAACATGGGCATGGCCTACGCGCTGTCCTACGACGTCTCGCTGGCGACTTCGTACCAGATGGCCTACACGCTGAAGAACCGCTACCACACCACTGCCGGTACGTTCGAGTCGTCCGAACAGACCAGTAGCATCATGAACTTCTCGCTCGGCTTGCGGACGTCACCGGACTACATCGTCAACGTCAACGCCGGTTTCGGCCTCACGGAAGACTCGCCGGATGTACTGCTGGGGTTATCCGTACCCCTCGATATCAAAGGGCTGAAGGCCCAGTAACCCGCGAGCGAGGCCTGTTATGAAGATGCGCATTGCGCCGCTCTGGCTGGCGCTGGCAGGGGTGTGCCTGGCCTGGATTCCGCCGGCCGGCGCGCAGATGGCCAACGACCTGACCATCGGCAACCCGAAAGCCATGGCCCTCGGCAACGCCGTGACCGCCGACGAGACCGGCATCGATTCGGTGCACTACAACCCGGCGGCGCTGACCAGGATGAAGGGCCGCCAGGCGACCGTGAAGCTGCTCACCGGGGTGATGGACATCCGCGCCGGCTTCAAGGCGCCGCCGAACTACGGCGAAGGCACCTTCGGCCTGCGCGACGACCCGGTCGCCAACAGCCACAGCCGGACCCTGACCCCGACCATGTACCTGCCCGGCCTCGGCGGCATGACCGACGTGCCGTTGCTGGTGGCGCCGCTGGCCGGGATCTCGATCAACCCGCCGGGTTCCAAGTTCACCTTCGCCACCAACGTCTACACCCCGCAAGCGCTGGGCTACAGCCGCGATTCCGATAGCGATCCGGCGCGCTACCAGGGACGCGAGGTGTCGTTGCAGCGGCTCACCTACTTCTCGCCGACCCTGGCCTACCAGGTCAACGACGAGCTGTCGGTCGGCCTGTCGGTGGGTTTTTCCCACCAGGCAGTAGCGTTGAACGAGGATTTCCGGGCGCCGAACCAGTTGCTCGGGCTGTTGCAGCAGACCAAGGAGATCGGTTGCCTGCCGGGAATGCAGGAGATCCTCGAGGTGTTCTTCAACGTCTGCGGCGGCAACATCGGCCCGTTCCAGAACCTGGCCAATATCGACCTGGACATGCAGCAGTCGCTGTCGCCCAGCTTCAACCTCGGCGTGCTCTGGGAGCCCACCGACTGGTTCGCCTGGGGCGCGACCTACCAGAGCGAGTCGCGGATGAGGCTCAAGGGCAAGTACCGGGTCGACTACGGCCAGGGCTGGCAGGGTTTCTGGACCGGGGTGCACAAGTCGCTCGGTGGTGCGATCCTCGGCCAGATGTTCCCCTACGGGAACGTCGATGAAGAGCATGGCAACGCCACGATGAACATGGTCTACCCGGATGCCTTCTCCACCGGCGTGAAGCTGCGCCCGTTCAAGAAGTGGCAATTCAACTTCGACCTGAAATGGAACGGCTACAGCGACTGGAACGAGTTCAAGATCGAGTTCGACCGCGAGCTTGACCTGCTGCGCATCGCCAAGTACCTCGACTCGAAGGACGCCACCAGCCACAGCATCACCCTCGACCGCGGCTACCGCGATACCTGGAGCTGGGCCATGGGCGTGCAGTACGACGTCAACGACCGTTTGCAGCTACGCGCCGGCTACGAATACCGGCCTTCGGCGATCCCCAAGGGCCAGGCGGACATCCTGGTGCCGATCGGCGATGCCAATCTCTACGGCCTGGGGCTGGGCTACCAGTGGGACAAGGACACGGTGATCGATGTCGGTTTCAACTACTTCGTCACCAAGCAGAGCGTCAAGGCCGATACCAGCTGCAACCTGAACTGCACCGGGCTCGACAACCTGGTGTACAACCCCTACGCGGGACTGGACGTGGACACCACGGTGAAGGCCTATATTTTCGCCATGACCTACCGTACGACCTTCTGAGGGCTGGAGCATGATGCGCGCATCCATCGTACTTTGCGTCTTCTCCCTGGCGCTGCCGGCATCTTCGCCGGGCTGGGCCTCCGGCGGGCGCTACCTGACCTGGGTGGACGACAATGGCGGGGTGCACAACACCTTCGTCGACGGCCAGTTCGACCGCCAGCAGCGCCAGGCACGGCAGCGCATCGGCCAGAGCGACCAGGCGCGGGTGCTGAACAAGGCGGACAACGCCACGCAGTGGCCGGGGAACAGCAGCGGAGGGGAGAGCAAGCGTCGCTACTACACCTGGATCGATGCCAACGGCAACGTGCAGAACAGCTTCTATGCCGGCGCCCAGGTCGCCGGCCAGCGCGCCGACTACGTCCTGCCCAACGGCGAGCACTCCGCCGAATACATCGATGCCGAGGCCTTCGAGGGCAAGGGTTTCGTTCGCAGCGAGAACGGCAGTCCCTACTACACCTGGGTGGACGAGAAGGGCCGCATGCACAACTCGCAGATCCCGCCCGAGGAGCGCGCGGCGCGCTTCAAGCGGGAGGCCGCGCCTTCGTCGCAGATCGCCTTCACCGAGGGCCGGCAGATCGAGTTCAAGCAACGTCCGACGGCGTTGCCCGGGCTGGATGGCGCCGGCCAGCAGAGCGATGCGCTGAAGGCTTTGCTCAAGGGCACCGAGATGACCATCGACGATCTCTACCAGGACCTGCAACGGCGCTGCTGCGAGCAGATCGCCGAGAGCGACTTCACCGAACTGGATGCCGACGAACCGCGCTACGAGGAGTTGAACCGCTTCTCGCCGAGCTTCGACTTTCCCATGGGCAGGAGCTTCTACGCGGCGATCCGGCTGCCGCGCTCCCAGGGTGTCTACGGCCTGCGCATCCGCAGTTTCGCCAACCGCCAGGTGGTCTACCCGTCGCTGCTGTTCCTCGACGAGCACAAGCGGCCGACCCGGCTGGTCAGCGACGCGGTGTACAAGCTGAACCCGGAAACCTGGTATCGCTACGCTTTCATCGAGGGTACGGTGCCGGTGCGAGCCAATCGCGGCGAGCGCTACGTGCTGCTGCTGACCACCGACGAGGACCGCTCGCTGCAAACCCTCGACAACAAGCCGTTCAAGCGTCCGCTGCAGGACCTGGCGGTGAACGAGGCGGGCATGCAGGTGCATGAGCACGCCCGGCAGGGCGGCTTCGAGCTGGCCGTGGTGCGTTGAAATCCGAGACATGAAAAAGCCCGGCCGGAGCCGGGCTTCTTCATACCGGAAGCACGTCAGCCCTGGAGCTGCTGGACGTGGCCGAACAGCTGCTGGGAGAAGCGTACGCGCTCTTCCGCGGACTCTTCGATGCCTTTCGCCTTGAGTTCTTCCAGTCGCGCCTCGACGGCGTGGCAGCGGTGCACCAGGCCGCTGTCGTTGGCGATCTGGATGTTCAGGCCCGGGCGGGCGTTGAGTTCGAGGATCAGCGGGCCTTTCTCCTGGTCGAGAACCATGTCCACGCCGATGTAGCCGAGGCCCGACAACTCGTAGCAACCGGCCGCCAGCTTCATGAAACCGTCCCAGTTCGGCAGTTGCACACCGTCCACCGCGTTGGTGGTGTCCGGGTGCTTGGCGATCTTGTTGTTCAGCCAGGTGCCGCGCAGGGTGACGCCGGTGGCCAGGTCGACGCCCACGCCGATGGCGCCCTGGTGCAGGTTGGCCTTGCCGCCCGACTGCCGGGTCGGCAGGCGCAGCATGGCCATCACCGGGTAGCCCATCAGTACGATGATGCGGATGTCCGGCACACCTTCGTAGCTGATGCTCTTGAAGATCTGGTCGGGGGTCACCCGGTACTCGATCAGTACGCGGTCGCGATGGCCGCCGAGGGAGTAGAGGCCGGAGAGGATGCTCGAGATGTGGTGCTCGATCTCCTCGTGGCTGACGATCTTCCCCGATACGGTCTTGTAGCGGCCCTCGAAGCGGTCGGCGATCACCATGATGCCGTCGCCGCCGGCGCCCTGCGCCGGCTTGATGACGAAATCGTTGTGCTCGCCGATGATCTCGTTGAGCTTGTCGATGCCTTTCTCGGTCTCGATGATGCCGTACATCTCCGGCACGTGGATGCCGGCCTCGAGCGCGCGTTCCTTGGTGATGATCTTGTCGTCCACCACCGGATACAGGTGCCGCTTGTTGTACTTCAGGACGTAATCGGCATTGCGTCGGTTGATGCCCATCACGCCTTTCGCGGTCAGGTCTTTCCAGGTCTTCCAGATCGACATGGTTCAGTCCTTGAGCAGGGCCTTGAAGCGGAACAGCTCGGTCAGGCGGTAGCCGCGGTAGCGGCCCATGGCGAGCATGAAGGCGACCAGGATCAGCAGCACGGCCGGGAAGGTGAAGATGAAGTACACCAGTTCCGGGATGCGCATGAGGATGTGCGCCAGCGATGCCGCGAAAAGGGTGCCGATGGCCACCTTCATCGCATGGCCGCCGCCGCGCTCTTCCCAGGTGATCGACAGGCGTTCGATGGTCATGGTCAGGATCACCATCGGGAACAGGGCGATCGACAGGCCGCTCTCGAAGCCGAGCTTGTGGCTGAACAGGCTGATCACCGCGATCATCACCACCACGAAGGTCAGCACCACCGAGAGGCGCGGCAGCATCTGCAGCTTCAGGTGCTCGAGATAGGAGCGCAGCGACAGGCCCAGGGCGGTGATCACGGTGAACAGGGCGATACCCCATTGCAGGCCGGTCTCGCGGAAGGCCAGGGCGATCAGCACCGGGGTGAAGGTGCCGAGGGTCTGCAGGCCGATCAGGTTGCGCAGGATCAGGATCACCAGCACGCCGATCGGGATCATGATCATGATCTGGAAGGTCTGCTGGGTGGACAGCGGCAGGCCGTACAGGGAGTACTCGAGGAAGGCCGCCTCGGTGTTCTCGTCGGACAGCTTGGCCAGGCGGATGGCGTTCATCTCGCTGCTGTTCAGGCTGAAGCTGACCTGGGCCTTCTTGCCGCCGTCGATGGTCATCAGCGGCTCATCGCCAAGCCACCAGATCAGGCGATCGGAGGGCAGGCCCTGTTCGCCGGTGACCACGTTGAAATACAGCCAGTTCTCGCCGTTGAAGCTGCGCAGCCACAGTTCCGGGCTCTGTTGCAGGTCGGCGACCAGACGGATGGTGTGGACCCGCTCCATCGGCACGTGGGCGATGGACAGCAGGGTCTCGACGATATGCGCTTTCTTTTCCAGGCTGGTGTCGCCGGCCATCAGCAGCTTGACGTTGTCGTCGTTGCCGTTGTTGGCGCGCTTGATGGCTTCGCTGACGAAGGTCTCGACGTCGGCCGAGTGCTGGCGAATGGGGGCCAGCAGGGCTTCTGCGGCGATCTTCTCCGGGCCTTCCAGGGGCAGGCTGTCGCGGAAGATCGGGCCTTTCTCCTTGGTCTTCTCGCCGGTGTAGCGCTTGGTCAGCACCAGGCGGTAGTACAGGGTCTGCTTGCCGTTGGCGCGGCGGGCGGACCAGGTCACCTTGCGATTGCCGTCGGCGCGATTGATGCTGACGCCGTAATTGTTGGAGACGAAGCTTTCGTTGAGGCTGACGTAGTCCTGGCTCAACGGCGGAACGAACATCTGCACCTTGACCGGGGTTTTCGGCGTGGCGACGAAGTCGACCTTGGCATCGATGTTCCAGAGGTCATCGGTTTCGGCTTCGGTAACGGGAATACCCTGGACGAAAATCTGATAGGCGGTGATCGCCACACCCAGGGTCAGCAGGATGGCGATCAGGACTTTCAGATGCAGGTTGAGAGAGCGCATGTCGTTTACTCAGCAGGTTTTGCATCAGGTTTGCAGCCGGGTTTCCCGGCCGAGTATTTCAAACTCGGATCGACCAGTGCGTCGAATTTCTTCAAGGCCTCCGAGCCGATCAAAAGCGGGTATTGGAATGCACTTCGGTCGGTCAGGTTCACTTCGATGGTGCGAATCGCCTTGCCCATGCAGACCTGCAGCTCGATCACCGGACGGGCGGTATAGGCCTTGCCCTCGTCGGGGTTGAAGTCGCCGTGGCGGCGCTTGATCTTGCTGATCCGCGCCAGGGGCTTCTCGATCGGGGTGTCGTCGGCGTTGTCGGTGGCCAGGTAGAAGCGCACCCAGGTTTCGCCGTCGCGCTTGAAACGCTTGATGTCGCGGGCGCTGAGGGAGGCGGTCTTGGCGCCGGTGTCGAGCTTGGCGGCCAGCTGGATGTCCGGGTCGTTGATGCGCGCGTATTCGTTCAGGCCGTAGACCGTCTTTTCGGCGGCTACGCTCAGGCCTGGTACGGCGATGAATAGGCAGAGCAGGGGAGCTAAGGGCTTGAGTTTCATAAG
The DNA here is from genome assembly GCF_005503585.1 of Pseudomonas sp. 2VD. Classification (NCBI taxonomy): domain Bacteria; kingdom Pseudomonadati; phylum Pseudomonadota; class Gammaproteobacteria; order Pseudomonadales; family Pseudomonadaceae; genus Pseudomonas; species Pseudomonas sp. 2VD. The sequence goes on along the minus strand of NZ_SCND01000121.1, from coordinate 4,213 downwards.
TCCTGGTTGGTGTCGCGTTCGGCGGGTCGATCTTGCGATCGCTGTCCAGTCCGTGACGGAAAACCCTGCGTCATCGACCTGCGCTCGGCAGGCCGGGCATGCCGGGCGCCCCGCCAGGCGCATGCGGGCCGCATTCTATCACGCGGTTTTTCGGCAGCGACAGCCGCTTATACCACTTGGTCGGGGTTTTGCCCCTGGGATGAAACGAAATTCCATCCAGGGGCTCGAAGCGTTACCGGAAGCGGGCAAGGGACCTTGGCGGTGCCGAGCCGCTGGCCCCGGAGCGGTTATTTGAAGCGCCGTTCCACGCCTTTTTCGACGAGGATCTTTGCGGAAATCTCCTCCACCGAGAAATGCGTGGAGTTGATGTAGGCGATGTTTTCGCGGCGGAACAGGCTTTCGACCTCGCGTACCTCGAATTCGCACTGGGCGAAGCTGGCGTAGCGACTGTTGGGCTTGCGTTCGTTGCGGATCGCGGTGAGGCGGTCGGGGTCGATGGTCAGGCCGAACAGCTTGTGCTTGTACTGCTTGAGGGCGTTCGGCAGTTGCAGGCGCTCCATGTCCTCTTCCGTCAACGGGTAGTTGGCGGCGCGGATGCCATACTGCAGGGCCATGTACAGGCAGGTGGGCGTCTTGCCGCAGCGCGAGACGCCGACCAGGATCAGGTCGGCCTTGTCGTAGTAGTGGGTGCGGGCGCCGTCGTCGTTGTCGAGGGCGAAGTTCACCGCCTCGATGCGATCCATGTAGTTGGAGTTGTGGCCGATGGAGTGGGACTTGCCGACCGAATAGGACGAGTCGGCCGAAAGCTCCTGTTCCAGAGGCGAAAGAAAGGTGGCGAAGATATCGATCATGAAACCGTTGGATTGCGCCAGGACCGCCCGGATGTCGCGGTTCACGATGGTATCGAAGATGATCGGACGGGCCCCGTCCGACTCGGCAGCATTATTGATTTGCTGTACCATGGCGCGCGCTTTTTCTTCGGTATCGATGTACGGTCTCGTCAGTTTGACGAAGCTGATGTTCTCGAACTGTGCCAGAAGGCTTTGGCCCAGGGTTTCGGCGGTGATACCGGTGCCGTCCGAGATGAAGAATGCGGTTCGTTTCATTTGCACCGAAAGCCTTAAGGTAGGAACGATTCTTGGCTATGATAGGCCGCGCGTTGTCAGAGGCCTTTCTGTCGCAGCATTGTCACTTATTTCTAAGGGCCAGGCCAGAATCCAGCGGAGCTGCTCCTGGCCCCGCTTGAGCTTTTCCAATTCAATAGTGGAGAGATCACCTTGGTAGAGTACGTAGTTTCCCTCGATAAGCTCGGCGTCCATGATGTAGAGCATGTGGGGGGCAAGAACGCATCCCTCGGCGAGATGATCAGCAACCTGGCCGGTGCCGGCGTTTCCGTACCCGGCGGATTTGCCACCACCGCCCAGGCCTACCGTGACTTCCTCGAGCAGAGTGGCCTCAACGACCGTATCCACGCGGCCCTGGACGCCCTGGACGTCGACGACGTCAACGCCCTGGCCAAGACCGGCGCGCAGATCCGCCAGTGGGTGATGGAAGCCGAGTTCCCGGCCCGTCTCGACAGCGAGATCCGCCAGGCCTTCGCCGCCCTGGCCAACGGCAACGACAACCTCGCCGTGGCAGTGCGTTCCTCCGCTACCGCCGAAGACCTTCCGGACGCCTCGTTCGCCGGCCAGCAGGAAACCTTCCTCAATATCCGCGGCGTGGACAATGTGATCCGCGCAGCAAAAGAGGTCTTTGCCTCCCTGTTCAACGACCGCGCCATCGCCTACCGCGTGCACCAGGGCTTCGATCACAAGCTGGTCGCCTTGTCCGCCGGCGTGCAGCGCATGGTCCGCTCGGAAACCGGCACCGCCGGGGTGATGTTCACCCTGGACACCGAATCCGGCTTCCGCGACGTGGTCTTCATCACCGGTGCCTACGGCCTGGGCGAGACCGTGGTTCAGGGCGCGGTGAACCCCGACGAGTTCTACGTCCACAAGCCGACCCTGGAAGCCGGGCGTCCGGCCATCCTGCGCCGCAACCTGGGTAGCAAGGCGATCAAGATGATCTACGGCGACGAAGCCAAGGCCGGTCGCTCGGTCAAGGTAGTGGACGTCGATCGCGCCGATCGCGCCCGCTTCGCCCTGAGCGACGCCGAGGTCACCGAGCTGGCCAAGCAGGCCATGATCATCGAGAAGCACTATGGCCGCCCGATGGACATCGAATGGGCCAAGGACGGTGACGACGGCAAGCTGTACATCGTCCAGGCACGCCCGGAAACCGTGAAGAGCCGCGCCAGCGCCACGGTCATGGAGCGCTACCTGCTGAAAGAGAAGGGGACCGTCCTGGTGGAAGGACGTGCCATCGGCCAGCGCATCGGTGCCGGTCCGGTCAAGGTGATCAACGACGTGTCGGAAATGGACAAGGTCCAACCGGGTGACGTCCTGGTCTCCGACATGACCGACCCGGACTGGGAGCCGGTGATGAAGCGCGCCAGCGCCATCGTCACCAACCGCGGCGGGCGTACCTGCCACGCGGCGATCATCGCTCGCGAACTGGGCATCCCGGCGGTGGTCGGTTGCGGCAACGCCACCCAGATCCTGCAGGATGGGCAGGGGGTGACCGTTTCCTGTGCCGAAGGCGATACCGGCTTCATCTTCGAAGGCGAACTCGGTTTCGATGTGCGCAAGAACTCGGTCGACGCCATGCCCGACCTTCCGTTCAAGATCATGATGAACGTCGGCAATCCCGATCGCGCTTTCGATTTCGCCCAGTTGCCGAACGAAGGCGTGGGCCTGGCCCGCCTCGAATTCATCATCAACCGCATGATCGGCGTGCACCCCAAGGCGTTGCTGAACTTCGCCGGCCTGCCGGCGGACATCAAGGAAAGCGTGGAGAAGCGCATCGCCGGCTATCCCGATCCGGTCGGCTTCTACGTCGAGAAGCTGGTGGAGGGCATCAGCACCCTGGCCGCGGCGTTCTGGCCGAAGAAGGTCATCGTGCGCCTGTCCGACTTCAAGTCCAATGAGTACGCCAACCTGATCGGCGGCAAGCTCTACGAGCCGGAAGAAGAGAACCCGATGCTCGGCTTCCGTGGCGCCTCGCGCTACATCAGCGAGTCGTTCCGCGACTGCTTCGAGCTGGAGTGTCGTGCGCTGAAGAAGGTCCGCAACGAAATGGGCCTGACCAACGTCGAGATCATGGTGCCCTTCGTGCGCACCCTGGGCGAGGCGAGCCAGGTGGTCGAGCTGCTGGCCGGGAACGGCCTGAAGCGCGGCGAGAACGGACTGAAGGTCATCATGATGTGCGAACTGCCGTCGAACGCCCTGCTGGCCGACGAGTTCCTCGAGTTCTTCGATGGCTTCTCCATCGGTTCCAACGACCTGACCCAGCTGACCCTGGGCCTGGATCGCGATTCCGGCATCGTTGCCCACCTGTTCGACGAGCGCAATCCGGCGGTGAAGAAGCTGCTGGCCAATGCCATCGCTGCCTGCAACAAGGCCGGCAAGTACATCGGCATCTGCGGCCAGGGTCCGTCGGACCACCCGGACCTGGCCCGCTGGCTGATGGAGCAGGGCATCGAGAGCGTCTCGTTGAACCCCGACTCGGTGCTGGATACCTGGTTCTTCCTCGCCGAGGGGCAAGACCAGGCCTGATCGGTCCTCGCTGTATCCGGAAAGGGCGGGTAACACCGCCCTTTTTCGTGCCTCCTGTACAAGACAAGCATGCAAAGCAGTAGTCGCCTCTTTCCTGTCGCCCTGGTCAGCGCCGAATTGCGCGCCGACCTTACCGAAGACATCTACCGCCTGAAGCCCGGCAACAGCCCCGATGCCAGCGTCGAGCTAGTCGTAACCCGGCTCGGACAGCAGGCCGCCGGCGAGCGGCGCGGACCGCCTGTGATCCTCCTGCACGGGAGTTTTTCCAACCGCCGCTTCTGGTACTCGCCGCGTGCGCTCGGATTAGGTCCTTACCTGGCGCGGGCGGGGTTCGATGTCTGGCTGCCGGAAATGCGCGGCCATGGCCTGTCGATTCGCAACGATGGTTACCGGGACAACCGGGTCGCCGACTACGCGCGCTACGACCTGCCGGCGCTGGCCTCCTTCATCCACGAGCAGTGCGGGCAGCCGGCGCACTGGATTGGCCACTCCCTCGGTGGGGTGGTGCTGGCATCGGGGCTGTTGCCGGGCTTCAGGCGGTAGATGTCTTCGGTAAGGTC
>NZ_SCND01000120.1:0-15302 GCF_005503585.1 Pseudomonas sp. 2VD | reverse complement strand
TCGGTCTACTGCATCTATACCGGCTGGCCGGCTGCGTCCGGCGCGATGCTGCTGGCGGCGGTGGTGTGCAGCCTGTTCGCCAACCGCGACAACGCGGTGGCCATCGGCCTGAGCTTCCTGCGCGGCATCGTCTACGCGATCCCGGCGGCGATGCTGGTCAGCCAGTGGCTGCTGCCGCAGTGGAATGGCTTCCCGCTGCTCTGCCTAGCGATGGGCGTGCCGCTGTTCTTCGCCACCCTGGGCATGGCCGTACCGGTCACCGCCGGCACCGCCACCTCGTTCGCGATCCACTTCATCGTCCTGGTCGCGCCGCGCAACCAGATGGACTACGACCTCGCGACCCTGCTGAATTCCGCCCAGGGCGTACTGATCGGAGTCGGCTTCGCGGTGGTGATCTTCCGCTTGCTGACCTTGCGTCCGGGCTGGCTGACCCGACGCCTGCTGGATGCCACCTGCGTCGACCTCGGCCGCCTCACCCGGCGCCCGCTGGCGCAGGCGGAGAACTGGTTCGGCGGGCGCATGGCCGACCGCCTGTTGCGCCTGGCGCGGCACGCCAACCTGTTGCCGGAGCAGGAGCGGCGGCGTTGGGACGATGGCCTCCTGGCGCTCGACCTGGGTAACGAACTGATCCACCTGCGGGCCTGCCTGGAAGGCGCCCGTGGCGTCCTGCGCAAGGCGCGTGACCGCTTCCTCGGGGAACTGGGCGAGCTGCTTGAGGCCGGTCCCGCGGGTCCGCGCAGCGACCGCCTGGAACGGATCAGCCTGCCGTTGCGCGAAGCCCTGGAGCGCGACGCTCGCCACGACGACGAAGCCAGCCGCCTGGCGCGCGCGGCCCTGGCGCAACTGCTGTTCACCTGGCAGCAGTGGTGCCATCAGGAGGAAAGCCATGAGTCTGCATGAATCGGCCTGGGGCGGCGTCTACCTCAGCCCGCTGTTCGTCTATGCCCTGCTGGCGCTGGCGGCCACCGCCGCGCTGCGGGTGCTGATCCAGAAAACGCCGTTGCGTCGCTGGGTCTGGCACGAGGCGCTGTTCGACTGCGCCCTGTTCATTTTGATGTTGAGTGGCATTACCTGGGCGGCCACGACCTGAATCCGTCGCCCCGAGAAGGAGATTCGCATGCGTGCATCGCTTCGCGTCGTCGTCACCCTGCTGGTGGTCGCTGCCGCTGTCCTCGCCGGCATCTGGCTCTGGCGCTACTACATGCTCTCGCCCTGGACCCGCGATGCCCGGGTGCGGGCCGACGTGGTGGTGGTGGCGCCGGACGTGTCCGGCTGGGTGACCGACCTGGAGGTCAAGGACAACCAGGTGGTCAAGGTCGGCGACGTGCTGATGCGCATCGACCAGGAACGCTACCAGGCCAACCTGGAGCAGGCCCGCGCCGTCGCCGAGACCCGTCACCAGCAATACCTGTTGCGCCAGAACGAGGCGGCCCGGCGCAGCCGCCTGGGCATCGGCGCGATCAGCGCCGAGGACAAGGAAAACGCCCAGATCAATGCCGCCATCGCTCGCAGCGAGTACCAGGAAGCGCTGGCCCAGGTGAAGATCGCCGAACTCAACCTCAAGCGCAGCGAACTGCGCGCAGCGCGCAACGGCCAGGTGACCAACCTGCGCCTGGCCCAGGGCAACTACGCCACGGCGGGCCAGGCGGTGATGGCGCTGGTCGACCAGCAGTCCTTCTATGTGGTCGCCTACTTCGAGGAAACCAAGCTGCCCGGCATCCGCGTCGGCATGCGCGCCCAGGTCCGCCTGATGAGCGGCGATCAGCCGATCGACGGCACGGTGGAGAGCATCAGCAGCGGTATCACCGACCGCAACTCGACGCCGGACGGCCAGTTGCTGGCCAATGTCGAGCCGACCTTCAACTGGGTGCGCCTGGCGCAGCGCATTCCGGTGCGCATCCGCCTCGACCAGGTGCCGGCGGATGTCCACCTGAGCGCCGGGATGACCGCCAGCGTCACCGTGCAGGGGGACTGAGCGGCAGCGCTTGCGTGGCGCCATCCAGCGTGCTGGCGCCAAGCGCGCAGGCCAGCGCCGCCAGCACCAGGGCGAGGCCGACCCAGGGCGTCGCGGCGACTCCCAGTGCCGCCACCACCAGGCCGCCCAGCGCCGCGCCGAGGCCCACGCCCAGGTGCATGGCCGAGGTGTTCAGGGCGACGCCGGCGGAACCGCTGGCCGGATCGCTGCGCAGCAGGAAGCTCTGCACCACCGGCGAGATCATCCAGCTGATCGCGCTCCAGACCATCAGTACCGGCAGGAACCCAATGCTGCCCAGGCTCAGCGGCACCGCCGCCAGCGCCAGGGCGAAGGCCGCCGGCACCAGACGCAGGGCGCGCCGGTGGCCGAGGCGGTCGGCCAGCCAGCCGCCGATATAGCCGCCGCTCAGCGCTGCCAGGCCGATCAGCAGGAGGATCAGGCTGATCTCGCCGGGCGAGCGAATACCGGCCATGCTCGCCAGGTACGGGGTGAAATAGGCGAACAGGGTGAAGTGCCCGCCGAGCAACAGGATCGATACCAGTTGCGCGAGCCACAGCGCGGGCTGGCGCAACTGCCGCAGGTAGCCTTCGCGGCCGGGCAGGTCGCCGGCCTGGCGTTGCGGCAGGTAGCGCCAGAGCAGCAGGCACAAGGGCAGCGAATAGACCGCGATGCCGGCGAAGATCCAGCGCCAGCCGAACCAGTCGCTGATCTGTACGCCCAGTGGCACGCCGAACACCAGCGAACCGCTGATGCCCATGAAGATCAGGCCGATCGCCCGGCCGCGCTGGGCCGGGGCGGCCAGCTCGGCGGCGAGCAGGCTGGCGAGGACGATCAGCAGCCCGCAACAGGCCGACATTCCCAGGCGAGCCAGGAGCAGGCCGAGATAGCCCGGAGCGAGGGCGGCGAGCGCGTTGCTGAGGGCGAACAACAGCAGGGTCGCCAGCAGCAGGCGGCGGCGTTCGATGCGCCGGGTCAGCCAGCCGAGCAGCGGTGCGGCGAGGGCGAAGCCGAGGGAGAACAGGGTGGTAAGCTGGCCGGCCAGGCTGATGGAGACCCGCAGGTCTTCGGCCAGGGGCGGCAGGATGCCGATCAGGATGCTTTCCGCCAGGCCGGCGGCGAAGGTGGTCAGGGATAGCAACAGCAAGCGAAGGTCCATGGCGGCTCCGATTCCCGGTAAGGGGTTTCGGGCGGTGGAATGCCTTCGGTTATCCCTGGTGTTTGAGGTAAGACAGCGGACAGGGTAGAGCAGCGCGCGGCGGCCCGGCAAGTCCGCCGGGCCGGATGGCCCGACGGCAGGGAAGGCTGCTCAGCCGATGCTGATCGGCGGCAGTTCGGCCAGCTCGACGCTGAGCTTCTCTTCCGGCGCCATGATCTCCGCTTCGCCGTCGACCACCTGCTTGCCTGCCTGGTTGAACACCCGCGTGGCCATGCGCACGCGGTTCTTCGGCAGCTTCTCGAGGACTTCCAGTTCGACCTTCAGGTCGTCGCCGAGCTTGACCGGACGGGTGAAGCGCAGGGTCTGGCCGAGATAGATGGTGCCTGGACCGGGCAGCACGGTGGCGATCGCCGCGCTGATCAGGGCGCCGCTGAGCATGCCGTGGGCGATGCGTTCCTTGAACTGGGTGGTGGCCGCGTAGGCGGCGTCCAGATGCACCGGGTTGCGGTCGCCGGAGACTGCGGCGAACAACTGCAGGTCGCGCTCGGCGATGCTGCTGGTGTACTCGGCCTTTTGCCCGACCTCTAGCTCGGCGTAGGGAATGTTCTGGACCTGGCTCATGTTCTCTCCTTTGTCGAATGATCCCGGCGGTGGCGCAGGGCCTGTTCCAGCCAGTCGATCAGGTCTTGGGTGACCGCGTCGCGGTTGCTCTCGTTGAACAGCTCGTGACGGGCCTCGGGATAGGTCTTCAGGGTCACCTGGCGCAGCCCGGCGCCGCGCAGGGCGTCGGCCAGGTCGCCCAGGCGCCTGCCCTGGCTGACCGGGTCGCGTTCGCCGCCGATGACCAGCAGCGGCAGGCCGGCATCGATCTGCCGCAGGTGGGTGGGCGGGGTGATATCGGCCAGGCCGCCGAGCAGGTCCACCCACAACTGGTTGCTGCAGCGGAAGCCGCACAGCGGGTCGGCCACGTACCTGTCGACTTCCTGCGGATCGCGACTGAGCCAGTCGAAGGCCGTGCGATTGGGCTTGAACGCCTTGTTGAACGAGCCGAACGAGAGGAAGTCGATCAGCGCGCTCTTGCCCAGCGGCCCCTGGCGCCAGCGCTCGAAGCGGGCGATCAGGCGGGCGACCCGGTAGAGCGCTTGCGGCTGGTAGTTGGAGCCGGAAAGGATCGCCCCTTGCAGGCTGCAGCTGTGGTGCAGCAGGTAGGCCATGGAGATGTAGCTGCCCATGCTGTGGCCCAGCAGGAAGATTGGCAGTTCCGGGTGCTGCTGGCGGATATGGTGGTTCAGGCTGGCCAGGTCGCCGACCACCTTGCCCCAGCCGCCCTGGTCGGCGAAGTGGCCCAGCTCGTCGGCTTCGGCGGTCCGGCCGTGGCCGCGCTGGTCGATCGCATAGAAGTGGTAGCCGGCAGCGTTCAGCGCGGCGGCGAGACGCTCGTAGCGACCGGCGTGCTCGGCCATGCCGTGGGACAGCATCACCGCGCCAACGGCCGTTGCGCTCGGCCAGTGGCGGGTGTACAGCGGGGTTTCGTCGCTGGCGGGGAGCCAGTAGGCAGCGGCGGGCATGTTCGTTCCTTGTGCCGGGCGGACGCGTTCCGGCGCATTCTAGCAGCGTGCGCGGTTTCGTCCCGGAAAAGCGCCACCCTTGGGCACGGCCCGCTCTGGAATGGCGGGCGGCGAAGAGCGACAGGCTGGAGATTCACACTATCAATAAGGGCAGGAGGAGTATTTGCGCTGTCCGATGCAACTGCTAAGTTGCCCGATACCCCGCACACGCGGGCCAGACCCGCTCAGGTAAGAGGACAAGAATAAATGCAACCTGAATTCTGGAACGACAAACGCCCGGCCGGCGTACCCGACAGTCTCGACTTCGGCGCCTACCGTTCCGTGGTCGAGGTCTTCGAGCGCTCCTGCAAGAAATTCGCCGACCGCCCGGCCTTCAGCAATCTCGGCGTGACGCTCAGCTACGCCGAACTCGATCGTCTGTCCGCCGCCTTCGCCGCCTACCTGCAGAAACAGACCGATCTCCAGCCCGGCGACCGCATCGCGGTGCAGATGCCCAATGTCCTGCAATATCCCATCGCGGTGTTCGGCGCCTTGCGCGCGGGGCTGGTGGTGGTCAACACCAATCCGCTGTACACCGCCCGCGAAATGCGCCACCAGTTCAAGGACGCCGGCGTGCGTGCGCTGGTCTATCTGAACGTGTTCGGCAAGCTGGTCGAGGAAGTGCTCCCGGATACGCGGATCGAGTACCTGATCGAGGCGCGCATGGGCGACCTGTTGCCGGCGCTGAAGGGTTGGCTGGTGAACAGCGTGGTGAAGTCGGTGAAGAAGATGGTCCCCGATTATCGCTTGCCCCAGGCGCTGCCGTTCAGGCAGGCCTTGAAGCAAGGCCAGGGCCATGCCCTGCAGCCGGTCAGGGTCGGCCTGGAGGATGTCGCCGTGTTGCAGTACACCGGCGGCACCACCGGGGTCTCGAAGGGGGCGATGCTCACCCACGGCAACCTGGTGGCGAACATGCTGCAGGTCCACGCCCAGCTTTCCCAGCTCGGCAAGGATGGCCTGCCGCTGATGAAGGAGGCGCAGGAGGTGATGATCGCGCCGCTGCCGCTCTACCACATCTATGCCTTCACCGCGAACTGCATGTGCATGATGGTCAGCGGCAACCATAACGTGCTGATCACCAACCCGCGCGACATCCCCGGTTTCATCAAGGAACTGAAGAAGTGGCGTTTCTCCGCGCTGCTCGGCCTCAACACCCTGTTCGTCGCGCTGATGGAGCACCCCGGGTTCAAGGACGTCGATTTCTCCAACCTGAAGCTCACCAACTCCGGTGGCACCGCACTGGTCAGCGCCACCGCCGAGCGCTGGAAGGTCGTCACCGGCTGCACCGTGGTGGAAGGCTATGGCCTCACCGAATGCTCGCCGGTGGTGACCACCAACCCCTACGGCGAGCAGGCGCGCCTGGGCACGGTGGGGATTCCGGTCGTGGGCACGGCGCTCAAGGTGATCGACGAGCAGGGCAACGAGCTGCCTGTCGGCGAACGTGGCGAACTCTGTGTGAAAGGTCCGCAAGTGATGAAGGGGTACTGGCAGCGTCCCGAGGCCACCGAGGAGATTCTCGATGCCGAAGGCTGGCTGAAGACCGGCGACATCGCGGTGATCGACGAGGACGGCTTCGTGCGTATCGTCGATCGCAAGAAGGACCTGATCCTGGTCTCTGGCTTCAATGTCTACCCCAACGAGATCGAAGACGTGGTGATGGCCCATCCGAAGGTGGCCAGTTGCGCGGCGGTGGGCATTCCCGACGAGAAGTCCGGCGAGGCGGTGAAGCTGTTCGTGGTGGCCCGCGACCCCAGCCTGTCGGTCGAGGAGCTCAAGGCCTACTGCAAGGAAAACCTCACCGGATACAAAATTCCGCGACAGATTGTGCTCAAGGATGCATTACCGATGACGCCTGTGGGTAAAATCCTCCGTCGTGAGCTGCGCGAAATCGCCTGATAGCCTTACAAGGCTCTGAAACGGGCATTTGCCGGGGACAGGAAAGACCGTGACCGAGACTAATGTCTCGGTCATTTTTTTGACCGAATAGGTCATGTTTGGTGCTGGTCTGCCTCTGGCAAAGCTGATAATCTCGGCGCGCCTAATAGCCCTGGGTCCAGGGTTAGCGAGCAGATCACAACAAGATGCCGCCATGAGCGGTGAAGATTAGCTGTTGCTTAGGAGTGGGCTTCCATGATCGAAAACTTCTGGAAGGACAAGTACCCAGCGGGTATTGCTGCCGAGATCAATCCCGACCAGTACCCGAACATCCTGTCGGTACTGAAGGAGTCCTGCCAACGTTTTGCCACCAAGCCCGCGTTCACCAACCTGGGCAAGACCCTGACCTACGGCGAGCTGTACAAGCTGTCCGGCGACTTCGCCGCCTACCTGCAGCAGCACACCGATCTCAAGCCCGGCGACCGCATCGCCGTCCAGTTGCCCAACGTCCTGCAATACCCGATCGTGGTCTTCGGCGCCATGCGCGCCGGCCTCATCGTGGTCAACACCAACCCGCTGTACACCGCGCGCGAACTGGAACACCAGTTCAACGACTCCGGCGCCAAGGCGGTGGTCTGCCTGGCCAACATGGCCCACCTGGTCGAGGGCGTACTGCCGAAGACCGGCGTCAAGCAGGTGATCGTCACCGAAGTCGGCGACATCCTGCCGCCGCTGAAGCGCTTCATCGTCAACTTCGTGGTCAAGCACATCAAGAAGATGGTGCCGGCCTACAGCCTGCCGCAAGCCACCAAGCTGACCGACGCGCTGGCCAGGGGCGCCGGCAAGTCGTTCCAGGAAGCCGCGCCGCAGGCCGACGACGTCGCCGTGCTGCAATACACCGGCGGCACCACCGGGGTCGCCAAGGGCGCCATGCTGACCCACCGCAACCTGGTGGCCAACATGTTGCAGTGCAAGGCGCTGATGGGCGCCAACCTCAACGAGGGCTGCGAGATCCTCATCGCGCCGCTGCCGCTGTACCACATCTATGCCTTCACCTTCCATTGCATGGCGATGATGCTCACCGGCAACCACAACATCCTGATCACCAACCCGCGCGACCTGCCGTCGATGCTCAAGGACCTCGGCCAGTGGAAGTTCACCGGCTTCGTCGGCCTGAACACCCTGTTCGTCGCCCTGTGCAACAACGAGACCTTCCGCAAGCTGGACTTCTCCGCGCTGAAACTGACCCTCTCCGGCGGCATGGCACTGCAGCTGGCCACCGCGGAGCGCTGGAAGGAAGTCACCGGCTGCGCCATCTGCGAAGGCTACGGCATGACCGAGACCGCGCCGGTGGTATCGGTCAACCCGTTCCAGAACATCCAGGTCGGCACCATCGGTATTCCGGTGCCCTCGACCCTGTGCAAGGTGATCGGCGACGACGGCCAGGAAGTGCCCCTGGGCGAGCGCGGCGAACTCTGCGTGAAAGGTCCGCAGGTGATGAAGGGCTACTGGCAGCGCCAGGAAGCCACCGACGAGATCCTCGACGCCGATGGTTGGCTGAAGACCGGCGATATCGCGATCATCCAGGAAGACGGCTACATGCGCATCGTCGACCGGAAGAAGGACATGATCCTGGTCTCCGGCTTCAATGTTTACCCGAACGAGCTGGAAGACGTGCTGGCGACCCTGCCGGGCGTCCTGCAGTGCGCCGCGATCGGCATCCCCGACGAGAAGTCCGGCGAGTCGATCAAGGTCTTCGTGGTGGTCAAGCCGGGGGCGACCCTGACCAAGGAACAGGTCATGCAGCACATGCATGACAACCTGACCGGCTACAAGCGGCCGAAGGCCGTGGAGTTCCGCGACAGCCTGCCGACCACCAACGTCGGCAAGATCCTGCGCCGCGAACTGCGCGACGAAGAGCTGAAGAAAGCGGGCCAGAAGTAAGTCCGCCGTTGCCTGAAGAAGCCCCGCCGATGCGGGGCTTCTTCGTTGCTGGCAGTCGGTTGCGGGGTGAGCGGGCCTGTGCGGACGTGCCTGCAGCGCATCACCTGCCGGAGGAAACCCCCATGGCCCGCCTCGATCCTGCCCTGGCCGAAGAAATACGCCGTCTGCCGATCAGCCGGCGTCTGGAACTGATCCAGGCATTGCTGGATCGCGCCGGCCCCGAGGTGCTCAAGCGACTGGGGCGCTGAGAGGGCCATTGCCCACCAGCAGCGTCGGCCGTATCGCGGCAGCGAGCGTTAACCGGGATTCGTCCTCTTCCGCTCAAATCTGCGACAATTCCGAATATTTTTCGCCTCGGCAGTGGCCGGAGCTTCTTCCCGTCCTCCGCGACTGCGGCACGCTCACAGCATTCGAAAAGCCTAGATGACCGACCAGACTCCTTCCCTCGACCAACTCGTCCGGCGCCTCGACCAGGCCCAGATCAGCGACCGCCACCGCTTGCGCCGGCAGCTCCACGAACTGCGCAAGCAGCCCGACGACGCGCGCCTGGCGCAGTGGGTCGAGCGCTTCCAGGCCTCCTGCGCCAAGGTCGAGGCGCGGCGCGCCAGCGTGCCGGCGATCCGCTACGACGACAGCCTGCCGATCGCCGCCAAGCGCGACGAGATCAAGGCCGCCATCGCCGCCCACCAGGTGGTGGTGATCGCCGGCGAGACCGGCTCGGGCAAGACCACCCAGTTGCCGAAGATCTGCCTGGAGCTGGGGCGCGGCATCCACGGCCTGATCGGCCATACCCAGCCGCGTCGGCTGGCGGCGCGCAGCGTGGCGACGCGGGTCGCGGAAGAGATCGGCACGCCGCTGGGCGCGCTGGTCGGCTACCAGGTGCGCTTCGAGGACCAGAGCGACGACAGCACCCTGGTCAAGCTGATGACCGACGGCATCCTCCTGGCCGAGACCCAGCACGACCGCTACCTGGAGCGCTACGACACGCTGATCGTCGACGAAGCCCACGAGCGCAGCCTGAACATCGACTTCCTCCTCGGCTACCTGAAGACCCTGTTGCACCGGCGTCCGGACCTGAAGCTGATCATCACCTCGGCGACCATCGACCTGGAGCGTTTCTCCCGGCATTTCGACGGCGCCCCGGTGATCGAGGTTTCCGGCCGCACCTATCCGGTGGAGACCTGGTACCGGCCGCTGGCGGCGGAAACCGACGAGGAGGGCAACCGGGTCGAGGACGACCTGTCGGTGGACCAGGGCATCCTCGCCGCCCTCGACGAGATCGCCGCCCACGAACGCGAGGTCGGCAAGCGGCCCGGCGACGTGCTGGTGTTCCTCCCCGGCGAGCGGGAGATCCGCGACGCCGCGGAGATGCTGCGCAAGGCCAACCTGCGCCACACCGAGGTGCTGCCGCTGTACGCGCGACTGACCCCGGCCGAGCAGCAGAAGATCTTCCAGCCGCGCCCGGGACGCAAGATCGTGCTGTCCACCAACGTCGCGGAAACCTCGCTGACGGTGCCGGGCATCCGTTACGTGATCGACAGCGGCACCGCGCGGATCAGCCGCTACAGCTACCGCGCCAAGGTCCAGCGGCTGCCCATCGAGGCGGTGTCGCAGGCCAGCGCCAACCAGCGCAAGGGCCGTTGCGGACGGGTCGAGCCGGGCATATGCGTGCGTCTCTACAGCGAGGAGGACTTCAACGCGCGTCCGGCCTTCACCGACCCGGAAATCCTCCGCACCAACCTGGCCGCGGTGATCCTGCAGATGCTGCACCTGCGCCTTGGCGACATCGAGGCGTTCCCCTTTATCGAGCCGCCGGACGGCAAGGCGATCAAGGACGGCTTCACCCTTCTGCAGGAACTGTCGGCGGTCAACCGCGAAGGCCAGCTGACCCCGCTGGGGCGCCAACTGGCGCGCCTGCCGATCGACCCGAGGCTGGGCCGCATGCTGCTGGAGGCGGCCCAGCAGGGTAGCCTCGAGGAAGTGTTGACGGTGGCCAGCGCGCTGTCCGTGCAGGACCCGCGCGAGCGTCCGGTGGAGCGGCAGCAGGCCGCCGACCAGGCGCACGCGCAATGGAAGGACCCGGATTCCGACTTCGCCGCGCTGATCAATCTCTGGCGTGGCTTCGAGGAGCAGCGCCAGGCGCTGGGTTCCAACGCCCTGCGCAGCTGGTGCCGGAAGAACTTCCTCAACTACCTGCGCCTGCGTGAGTGGCGCGACGCCCACCGCCAACTGACCTTGATCTGCCGCGAACTGAAGCTGCCGTTCGGGCGTCCGGCCAAGGCCGAGGCGCGCAAGCCGGAGGCGAAGAAAGGCGCGTCGGCCGACAACGAACGCGAGGTACCGGGGATCGATTACGCGGCGGTCCACAAAGCGATCCTGTCCGGCCTGCTCAGCCAGATCGGGCAGAAGGCCGAGGAAGGCGACTACCTCGGCGCTCGCCAGCGACGTTTCTGGATCCATCCGTCCAGCGGCATCGCTCGCAAGCGCCCGCAATGGATCATGGCCGCGGAACTGGTGGAGACCACCAAGCTGTTCGCCCGAATGGTCGCGAAGATCGAGCCGGACTGGCTGGAGCCGCTGGCCGGGCACCTGATCAAGACCAACCACTTCGAGCCGCACTGGGAGAAGCGTCGCGGCCAGGTGGTGGCGTTCGAGCAGGTCACCCTCTACGGCCTCATCGTCATCGGTCGACGTCCGGTGCACTATGGTCCGATCGACCCGCCGGTGGCGCGCGAGCTGTTCATCCGCGAAGGCCTGGTGCGCGGCGAGATCAACAGCCGCGCCAGGTGCCTGAGCGCCAACCGGCAGTTGCTGGAAAAGCTCGACGAGCTGGAAGCCAAGGCACGCCGGCGCGACATCCTGGCCGACGAGGAAACCCTGTTCGCCTATTACGACGCGCGCCTGCCGGCGGACATCTACCAGACCGCCAGTTTCGAGAAATGGTACGCCCGCGAGCGGCAGAACCAGCCGGACCTGCTGCTGATGCGCGAGGAAGACGTGCTGGCCCGCGAAGCCAGCGAAGTCACTGCGGCGCAGTACCCGGATCGCCTGCGCCTGGGCGATCTGCACCTGTCGCTGAGCTACCAGTTCGAGCCCGGCACCGCGCGCGACGGCGTCACCGTGCGGGTACCGGCGCCGCTGCTGCCGCAATTGCCGGCCGAACGCATCGACTGGCTGGTGCCCGGCCTGCTCTACGACAAGGCGGTGGCGCTGGTGCGCAACCTGCCGAAGGCGATCCGCAAGAGCTTCGTGCCGGTACCGGACTTCGTCCGCGCCGCCCTGGAGCGCATCACCTTCGGCGAAGGTTCGCTGCCGCAGGCGCTGGGCCGCGAGCTTCAGCGCATGACCGGCGTGCGGGTAGCCGATGAGGCCTGGGCCGAGGCGGCGACGCAGTTGGACGATCATCTGCGGATGAACATCGAGGTGGTCGACGCCCAGGGCAAGTTCCTCGGCGAGGGCCGCGACCTGGCCGAACTCACCGCGCGTTTCGCCGAAGCCAGCCAGGCGGCCCTGGCGATACCCCAGGCCGACAAGGAACAGCAGCGTCCGGTGGAGGCCAAGGCCTTCGCCAGCGTCGCCGAGAAGGCCCAGCAGAAGGTCGCCGGATTGTCGATGACGGTATACCCGGCGCTGGTGGAGGAGCAGGGCGAGGTCAAGGAAGGGCGCTTCCCGACCCAGGCCGAGGCCGACTACCAACACCGCCGCGCCCTGCAACGACTGCTGTTGCAGCAACTGGCCGAGCCGGCCAAGTACCTGCGCGCCAAGCTGCCGGGGCAGACCGAGATGGGCCTGCTGTACCGCGAGCTGGGACGGGTCGAGGCGCTGGTCGAGGACATCCTCCTGGCCAGTCTCGACAGTTGCGTGCTGCAGGGCGAAGGCCTGCCGCGCGACGGCGCCGCCCTGGCCGCGCTGGCCGAGCGCAAGCGCGCTGCCTGGCACGAGCACGCCGAGCGCCTGGCACGCCTGGTGCTGGATATCCTCAAGCTCTGGCACGGCCTGCAGAAGCGCTTCAAGGGCAAGGTCGAGCTGGCCATGACCGTGCCGCTGAACGACGTCAAGGGCCAACTGGCCAACCTGGTGTATCCGGGGTTCGTCCGCGCCACCCCGCTGGAGTGGTTGAAGGAGTATCCGCGTTACCTCAAGGCCATCGAGCAGCGCCTGGACAAGGTCGCCGGCCAGGTCCAGCGCGACCGGGTGTGGAGCGGCGAGCTGGGCGAACTCTGGGCGCAATACCAGGCGCGCCTCGCCAAGCACGCCCAGGAAGGCAAGCGCGACGCCGAGTTGCAGGTGTATCGCTGGATGCTGGAGGAGTACCGGGTCTCGTTGTTCGCCCAGCAACTGGGGACCCGGCTGCCGGTCTCGGACAAGCGCCTGGCCAAGCAGTGGAGCCAGGTCGAGGGCTAGTTCCAGGGATGCCGCGCGAAATGAAAAAGGCGCGCCGGTCGAAACCGGCGCGCCTTTTTCGTTCTGGTCCGATCAGTCGCGCAGGTTCAGTGCGCGACGGATGGTGAAGAACAGGTCGGTCTGGTCGGTCAGGCCGGTGACATTGGCGGCCTGCGGGCCGTAGGCGGCGATGCGCAACTGGGTGCCGGTGTGCTCCTGGGAGCCTTCCTCGGAGTTGCCGTAGCTGATCGCCAGCGGCGCGCCGTCCTTGGTCGTGAGCAGTTGGGTCAGCCCCGGCGCGGCGGTTTCCGGCGGGATGATCTGGCTGGAGTGGGCGTGGTCGGCGGTGACGATCACCAGGGTCTCGCCATCGGCCTTGGCAAAGGCCAGGGCCTTCTGCACGGCTTCGTCGAGGTCGACGGTCTCGCCGATCTGGCCGCACGGATTCGCGGCGTGGTCCTGCTTGTCGATGGACGCGCCCTCGACCTGCAGGAAGAAGCCGTTCGGATTGTCCTTCAGCAGCTCGATGGCCTTGCTGGTCATTTGCGCCAGGGTCGGGATGTCGGCGGTGCGCTTCGGGTTCGCCTCGCAGCTCACCGCCGGCTGGTTCAGGTTGCCGTGGTAGGTGGCGGTCGGACCGAGCCAGCGCACCGGCATGTTGCCCGGCGCGAACAGGCCGATCAGCGGCTGCTTCTGGTTGGCGCGGCGCACGGCTTTCAGCTCGTCGAGGTTCTCGACGATCCGGTAGCCGCGGGCTTCGGCCTGGGCGCGGAGGGTCTTGCCGGCATAGCGGCCAGCCTTGGCGGTTTCCGCGAAGGTCGCGGCGCCGCCGCCGAGGACCACGTCAGGGCGGGTCTTCAGCCATTGCTCGGTGATCGAGCCGGCGCCGCCGTTCTCCAGGGCATTGCTCGGGCACTGCTTGCTGGTGGCTTCGGGGCCGTAGCACTTGCGAGCGGTGACGTGGGCGAGCAGGGCGGCCGGGGTGGCGTCCTGCAGCTCGGCGGTGGAGACGTTGCCGGTGGCCTTGCCGTTGAGCTTGGCCAGCTCCAGCAGGTTGCGGTGTGGCTGTTCGTGGATATCCACGCCGATTGCGCCGTTGTACGACTTGACCCCGGTGGTCCAGGCGGTGGCGGAGGCGGCGGAATCGGTCACGTAGTCCGGCAGGCCGCTGTCCTTGTGCAGGGAGTAGTGGGTGTACTGGCCGGTCAGCGGCAGCGCATCGATACCCTTGAAGTAGCCGCCCGCGCCGCGCGCGTAGTTGCGCGCCACGGTGATCTCGGAGTCGCCCATGCCGTCGCCGATCAGCAGGATCACGTTCTTCGCCTTCTTCTTCGACAGCGACTGCTTCAGGGCCTGGGTCAGGTCCTGCTCGACGCGCCGTGCGCCGCCGTATTCGCTGAGTTCGCCACGGGCCTGGCGGTTGAACAGCGACGGATCGTCCTGGCGCGCCTGGGCCGGCAAGGCGCTGCCGAGCACGGCCATGGAGACGGCAAGAGAGAGGGCGAGGGGATAACCTGGGGTCATGACGCATTTCCCTATGTTGAGGAGGTGGCTGTGCGAGACGGCGGGGCCATCCGGCGAGTGCTACGAAAGTAGGGAAGGGTGATGACGGGCTTGTGACAATTTCTTTCGAAGTGTGTGGAGCGCGCGACGCATCACGTCGTGACGAGCGGGGAGCGAGCCGGTATGGTGCGCAGGTCTATTCCGGTTCGTTCAAGGAAAGCCTTCATGAGTCTGCACGGCGTTTACGATTCCCAGAACATCTTCGCCAAGATCATTCGCGGCGAAGCTCCCTGCTACAAGGTCTACGAAGACGAGGACGTGCTCGCCTTCCTCGATCTGTTCCCGCAGTCCTACGGGCATACCCTGGTGATTCCCAAGCACGCCGAGGCGCGCAACCTGCTCGAGATCGATGCGCAGAACCTGGCCAAGGTCATGGCCGTGGTCCAGCGCCTGACCCGCGCCCTGGTCGAGGAGGTGCAGCCGGACGGCGTGCAGGTCGCCCAGTTCAATGGCGCCCCCGCCGGGCAGACGGTCTTCCACATCCATTTCCACGTCATCCCGCGCTTCAGCGGCGAGAACCTCGGCATCCATGCGGCGAAGCAGGGCGACCCGGAAGTGCTCGCACAACTTCAGGAGCGTTTGGCGCAGCGTCTGCAAGGCTGATTGCGCATGGGCCGGCCCGGTTCGGGGGCGGTCCTTCGCTCGTCGGATTTTTTCTGAAATATTTTGTTACATACTGTCGAGGGTCAGGCGCGCCGCGGTTTTCCGGCGATGTGCGCAACAATTTGCACAGTTTTTTTGACGTAGCATCCGCGCGATCACGCACTTCGGATCGAGCACGGCGAACAGGGACGCCAGC
>NZ_SCND01000011.1:0-41224 GCF_005503585.1 Pseudomonas sp. 2VD | reverse complement strand
GCTCATGGACTCCGAGAGATAGGCCGCGACATTCAGGGTCAGCGCCAGGATGCCCGCGGTGACCGGGGTGAACTCGATGCCGACGCTCGGCAGCCCGTAGTACAGGACGAAGATCTGCACCAGCAGTGGCGTCCCGCGGAAGGCGCTGACATAGACCGCGGCGATCTGCGAGACCACCGGCACCTTGGTCACCCGGACCACCGCGACGCTGAAGCCGAGGATCAGGCCCAGGACCATCGATACCGCGGCGAACAGCACGGTATACATCGCGCCCTGGAGCAGGAAGGGCCAGGCCATCCCGAGCAGCTCGACCAGGTTGGCGAGCCATTCGAGCAATTTCTGCAGCGAATTCATTCAACACTCCATCGACAAACACGACGGCCGCGTCCCTCGGACGCGGCCGCTTCCCCCGTTCGGGCGGGAACTCACTTCGGCGGCTGGCTGACGTCCAGGCCGAACCACTTTTCCGAGAGCTTGGCGAAGCGGCCGTCGGCCTTGATCTTCTCCAGCGCCGCGTTCAGCGCCTCGCCGAACTTCGGGTTGTTCTTCCGGTAGGGAATCGCCATGTTCGCCACCGGTCCCACCGCCGCGCCGGGCTTGACCGGGAGCTTGGCCTCGCGGATGGCGAAGGGGATCAGCAGGCGGTCGTTGAGCGCCGCGTCGATGCGTTTGCTGGCCAGGTCCTGCAGGTATTCCGGGGCGCCCGGATAGGTGCGCACGTTGACGCCGGCCACCGACTTCGCCAGGTCGGCGTAGTTGGTGCCCTGGCCGACGCCGAGCTTGAGGCCCTTGAGGTCTTCCAGCGACCTGAACTGGCGGGTGTCGTCGGCGCGCACGATCAACTGGGCGCTGGAGATGGTGTACGGCTCGCTGAAGTCGAAGACCTTGTGCCGCTGCTCGTTCACCGAGACCTGGTTCAGCGCGATGTCGTACTTGCCGCTCTGCAGGCCGGCGAGGATGCCGCTCCATTCGGTGGTGACGAATTCCGGCTTGACCTCCAGCTCGGCGGCCAGCAGTTCGCCCAGTTCGGTCTCGAAGCCGGTGAGCTTGCCGCCCTGCTTGAAGTTGAACGGCGGATAGGTGCCCTCCAGGGCGATGCGCAGGGCGCCGCGCTGGTGGACGTCGTCGAGCAGCTCGGCATGGGCCAGCGGGGCGGCCAGGGATACCAGCATCAGCAGGCGGGGCAGAAATCGCATGTAGTACTCCTCGGGTGGGAATGAACGTCGGTCGGGCCTATGCTGTTCGTTCAGCTTAGCCGGGCCCGCGTTCTGGACAATCGCGAACCTACTGGGTTGCATGCGGTCTTTCCAGGGGTTGCGGGCATTGACCCGGATTATGTGCGCGAGCGCCGCTCTACCACGGGCTTCGCAGTGGAAATCGCTGTGCCAGCGATGCCTTTCCCTGATTCGGAAGGCACGAAGAGTGCCGGGGAAATTCCGTCCAGTGGCGTTTCCCGGGTGCTAACGGAAGTGAAAACAGGAGACTCCCATGAGAGTGACATTGCCTTGCCTCGGTCTAGCCGCCCTGATGTTCGGCGCATCCGCCAGCCTGATGGCTGCCGACCTGCCTCGGACTAAGGCGCCCGAAGGGGCGAAAGTGTATTTCATCATGCCGGCCGATGGTGCAACCGTCGACAAGACCTTCACCGTGAAATTCGGCCTGAAAGGCATGGGCGTGGCGCCGGCCGGCGTCGACATGCCGGATACCGGCCACCATCACCTGCTGGTGGACCTGAAGGAGCAGCCGGCGATGAACCTGCCGCTGCCGATGACCGACAACATCCGCCACTTCGGCAAGGGCCAGACCGAAACCGAGATCACCCTGCCGCCGGGCAAGCACACCCTGCAACTGCTGGTGGGCGACAAGAACCACGTGCCGCTGGAGCCGACCGTGGAGTCGGAGAAGATCACCGTTACCGTCAAGTGACGGAAACGAAAAAAGGAGGCCGCTGGGCCTCCTTTTTCCTTTCCGCCGGACGCTGCCTTAGAACAGCACGCGGCTACGGATGGTGCCGTTGACCTGCTGGAGTTTCTCCAGGGCCAGGTCGGAGTACTCGGCGTCGACGTCGATCACCACGTAGCCGACCTTATCGTTGGTTTGCAGGTACTGGCCGGAAACGTTGATGCCGTTGTCGGCGAAGACCTTGTTGATCTCGCTCATCACGCCGGGGATGTTGGCGTGGATGTGCAGCAGGCGGTGCTTGCCCGGGTGCGACGGCAGGGCCACTTCGGGGAAGTTGACCGAGGACACCGAGGTGCCGTTGTCGCTGTACTTGACCAGCTTCTCCGCCACTTCCAGGCCGATGTTGGCCTGTGCCTCGGCGGTGGAGCCGCCGATGTGCGGGGTCAGGATCACCCGGTCCAGGCCACGCAGCGGGCTGGCGAATTCCTCGTCGTTGGATTTCGGCTCGACCGGGAACACGTCGATGGCGGCGCCGATCAGGTGCTCGTCCTTGATCGCGGCGGCCAGGTGGTCCAGCTCGACCACTGTGCCGCGCGCGGCGTTGATCAGGATGCCGCCCTTCTTCATCGCGCGGATTTCCTTCTCGCCGATCATCCACTGGGTGGAGGGCAGTTCGGGAACGTGCAGCGAGACGATGTCGGACATGCCCAGCAGCTCGTGCAGGCTGCCGATCTGCACCGCGTTGCCCAGCGGCAGCTTGGTCACGGTGTCGTAGAAGAACACCTGCATGCCCAGGGCCTCGGCGAGTACCGAGAGCTGGGTGCCGATCGAGCCGTAGCCGACGATGCCGAGCTTCTTGCCACGGATCTCGAAGGAATTCGCCGCGCTCTTGATCCAGCCGCCGCGATGGCAGGAGGCGTTCTTTTCCGGGATGCCGCGCAGCAGCAGGATCGCCTCGGCCAGTACCAGCTCAGCCACAGAGCGGGTGTTCGAGTAGGGCGCGTTGAACACGGCGATACCGCGTTCGCGGGCGGCGTTGAGGTCGACCTGGTTGGTGCCGATGCAGAAGCAGCCGACCGCGATCAGTTTCTTCGCGCAGTCGAAGACCTCTTCGGTCAGCTGGGTGCGGGAGCGAATGCCGATGAAGTGCGCATCGGCGATCCTTTCCTTCAGCTCGTCGCCGGAAAGCGCGGTCTTGAGGTACTCGATGTTGGTGTAGCCGGCGGCCTTCAGCGTGTCCACGGCGTTCTGGTGGACACCTTCGAGAAGAAGGAACTTGATCTTGCTCTTGTCGAGAGAGGTCTTGCTCATCTGCGTAAACCTGTTGTCCCGGAGGAAGTGGCTGGAAAGCGAACTGCGCGAAGCGGGTCCGGCCGGCGCTGGCCGGCACCCGCAACTCGGCGCCCAGAGGCACTAAGCGCGGGGGGCGTATGCTAGCATGTTCTCCCTTTTCCTTGCCCGGTTGCGACCTGAGTTGTTCTCAGGACGACCATGAATCATTTGAGAGTTCCCGAATGACCCGCGAAGCCCTGATCGAATCGCTCAAGCCCCTGGTCGAGCCTGGCAAGCTGCTCGACGACGCCGCCTCCCTGGACGCCTACGGCAAGGACTGGACCAAGCATTTCGCCCCTGCGCCGCTGGCCATCGTGTTCCCCAAGAGCGTCGAGCAGGTCCAGGCGATCGTCCGCTGGGCCAACCAGCACAAGGTCGGTCTGGTCCCGTCGGGCGGTCGTACCGGGCTCTCCGCCGCGGCCGTGGCGGCCAACGGCGAAGTCGTGGTGGCCTTCGACTACATGAACCGGATACTCGACTTCAATGCCTTCGACCGCACCGTAGTCTGCCAGCCGGGCGTGGTTACCAAGCAACTGCAGACCTTCGCCGAGGAAAACGGCCTGTACTACCCGGTTGACTTCGCTTCTTCCGGTTCCAGCCAGATCGGCGGCAATATCGGCACCAATGCCGGCGGGATCAAGGTCATTCGCTACGGCATGACCCGTAACTGGGTGGCCGGGATGAAGGTCGTCACCGGCAAGGGCGACCTGCTCGAGCTGAACAAGGACCTGATCAAGAACGCCACCGGCTACGACATGCGCCAGCTGTTCATCGGCGCCGAAGGCACCCTGGGCTTCGTGGTCGAGGCGACCATGCGCCTGGAGCGCACGCCGAAGAACCTCACCGCTATGGTCCTCGGCACGCCCGACTTCGACTCGATCATGCCGGTGCTGCATGCCTTCCAGAGCAAGCTCGACCTGACCGCCTTCGAGTTCTTCTCCGACAAGGCCCTGGCCAAGGTCCTGGCCCGTGGCGACGTACCGCGGGCGTTCGAAACCGACTGCCCGTTCTACGCCCTGCTGGAGTTCGAGGCGACCACCGAGGAAGTCGCCAACGAGGCGCTGGCCACCTTCGAGCACTGCGTCGAGCAGGGCTGGGTGCTGGACGGGGTGATGAGCCAGAGCGAGCAGCAGTTGCAGAACCTGTGGAAGCTGCGCGAGTACATCTCCGAGACCATCTCCCACTGGACGCCGTACAAGAACGACATCTCGGTCACGGTTTCCCGGGTGCCCGCCTTCCTCAAGGACATCGACGCCATCGTCGAGGCCAACTACCCGGACTTCGAGGTGGTGTGGTTCGGCCACATCGGCGACGGCAACCTGCACCTGAACATCCTCAAGCCGGAAAACCTCGGCAAGGACGAGTTCTTCGCCAAGTGCGCGACCGTCAACAAGTGGGTGTTCGAGACCGTCGAGAAGTACAACGGCTCGATTTCCGCCGAGCATGGCGTGGGCATGACCAAGCGCGACTACTTGACCTACACCCGCTCGGAAACCGAAATTGCCTATATGAAGGCACTGAAGGCGGTGTTCGACCCCAACGGGATCATGAATCCCGGCAAGATCTTCGCCGAGTAGCAGGTTTCGCAACGCAGAGGGCCGGTCATCCGGCCCTTCTCGTCTGTGGCGGGCGCCACGGATGCCTTTCCACCCGTTCAGGAGTCGGTAAATGAGTTACCAGCATCAATATATCGACGGCACCCCGATCCACTTCCCCCTGGGCAAGCTGGTCTGCGTCGGGCGCAACTACGCCGAACACGCCAAGGAACTGAACAACCCGGTTCCCACCGAGCCGCTGCTGTTCATCAAGCCCGGCTCCTGCGTGGTGCCGGTGAGCGGCGGGCTGAGCCTGCCGCAGGAGCGCGGCTCGGTACACTACGAGGCGGAAATCGCCGTGCTGATCGGCAAGCCGCTGTCGCGCAAGCCGAACCGCGAGGAGGTCCTCGACGCGATCTCCGGCTATGCGCCGGCGCTGGACCTGACCTTGCGCGAGGTCCAGGCGAAGCTGAAGGAAAAGGGCCTGCCCTGGGAGCTGGCAAAGAGCTTCGATGGCGCCGGCGTGCTGTCGCCGTTCGTGAACGCCGACCAGTTCCCCGACCCGACCGACATCGGCATCCGCCTGACCATCAACGGCGAGGTACGCCAGGACGGCAACAGCCGCGACATGCTCAATCCGATCGTGCCGCTAATCCAGCACATCGCCGGGCATTTCTCGCTACAGGCCGGCGATGTGGTGCTGACCGGCACGCCGTCCGGGGTCGGGCCGCTGAACAGCGGCGACGAGTTGCTGCTCGAATTGCCGGGCGCCAGCCGTTTCGAGACCCGCGTGCTCTGAACCGCTGCGGCCGCCGGGGGCGGCCGACTTCCCTAGCGCCGGCAGCGGAAGCGACTGTCGGTCGGCTGGCCGACGCTTCGATTGACAGGCCGGGGGCAATGCCCTTTCATGGCGACGCCCAAGAAAACACCTGGCCAAACAGTCGAGCCTCGCCCATGTCCCTTGCCTCCAAGCTTCCCCGTTTCCGCTGGCTGCTGCCGGCGTTCGTCGTGCTCGTCGGCGTGGTGCTGACCATCGTCATGCATTGGGACGATCGCGCCGGCCTTTGGTGGAAGGAAAGCCAGGCCAGCCAGCAGCAGCGCGACGAAAGCATCTGGCTGCCGGGCTATCGGGTGGTGATCGACGCCAAGCCGTTGCAGGGCCTGGAGGAGGAAGAAACCTCGGACCTGGCCTACAACCCGGCAACCAGGACCCTGTTCACCGTTACCGGCAAGCGGCCGCTGCTGGTGGAGCTGTCGCTCACCGGCGACGTGCTGCGCACCATCCCGCTGCTCGGCCTGAGCAATCCCGAAGGCGTGGCGGTGCTGGAGAACGGCAACGTCGCGGTGACCGACGAGCGCCGCAATACCCTGACCATCTTCCATGTCGACCCGCAGACCGCCGAACTGAGCACCAAGAGCCTGGCCGAATTCCCGCTGGGCAATATCGGCAAGAAGAACAAGGGCTTCGAGGGCATCGCCTGGGATCCGCGCCAGCAGCGTCTGTTGCTGAGCAAGGAGCGCGATCCGATGACCCTGTTCAGCTGGAAGAGCGACGGCGGGCCGAGCCTGAGCGGGGCGATGACCGCGCTACCGAGCGACGACCTTTACATGCGCAACGTCTCGGCGCTCAGCGTCGACCCGCGTACCGGGCATACGCTGGTGCTGTCGGCCGAATCGCATCTGCTGCTGGAGCTGGACGAGAAGGGCGAGCCGGTCAGCTTCATCAGCCTGCTCGGCGGCTTCAACGGCCTGGACAGCAAGATCCCTCGCGCCGAAGGGGTGGCCATCGACGACGAGGGCACCATCTACATGGTCAGCGAGCCGAACCTGTTCTACGTGTTCCGCAAGAAGAGCGGCGAGCGCCTGGCCACCAGCGACGCCGATTAAGCTTCGCTTAAGCGCCGATTAAGCCTGGTTTCAGCAAGGCTTCGTAGCCTGGACCCATCGAAACCAACTACGAGGCGTTACCCATGAAACTTCGTCACCTGCCCCTCATCGCTGCCATCGGCCTGTTCTCCACCGTCACCCTGGCCGCCGGCTATACAGGCCCGGGCGCTACCCCGACCACCACCACGGTGAAGGCCGCGCTGGAAGCCGCCGACGACACCCCGGTGGTCCTCCAGGGTACCATCGTCAAGCGCATCAAGGGCGACATCTACGAGTTCCGCGACGCCACCGGCAGCATGAAGGTCGAGATCGACGACGAAGACTTCCCGCCGATGGAAATCAACGACAAGACCCGGGTCAAGCTGACCGGCGAAGTCGACCGCGACCTGGTCGGCCGCGAGATCGACGTCGAGTTCGTCGAAGTGATCAAGTAAGGCCCTGAATCGAAACGGCCCGCCTCTCTTCCGGGAGGCGGGCCGTTTCGCGTTCCGACCGGGCGAAGTTGCGGGTGGGCTTACCGGTGAACCCCTTCGAAACCCTGTAGCACGTTCACCGCGTTGATCCCGATTTCCTCCACCGCGTAGCCTCCCTCCATCACGAACAGCGTGGCCAGGCCGAGCTTGCCGATGGCTTCGCCCATGCGCAGGTAGTCGGGGCTGTCCAGGCGGAACTGGGAAATCGGGTCCTCCTTGAAGGTATCCACCCCCAGGGAAACGATCAGGACGTCCGCCGCATAGGCCTGGATCTGCCGGATCGCCGCCTGCAGCGCCTGGCTCCAGGTCGCCCAGTCGCTGCCGGCCGCCAGTGGGTAGTTGAAGTTGTAGCCGGTGCCGACGCCGTTGCCCTTCTCGTCGGCGTAGCCGAGGAAATAGGGGTATTCGAAGCGCGGATCGCCGTGGATCGAGGTGAACAGCACATCGGCGCGGTCGTAGAAGATGTCCTGGGTGCCGTTGCCATGGTGGTAGTCGACGTCGAGGATCGCCACCCGCCCGGCGCCCCGGTCGAGGAAGGCCTGGGCGGCGATGGCGGCATTGTTGAAGAAGCAATAGCCGCCCATGTAGTCGGCCGCGGCGTGGTGGCCCGGCGGGCGACAGAGCGAAAATACCGAGCGCGCGCCGTTGGCGAGTTCGGACTGGCCGCTGAGAGCGACGTTGGCCGAACTGGTGATCGCCTGCCAGGTCCCGGCGGTGATCGGCGCGCCGGCGTCGAAGGAGTAGTAGCCGAGGCGACCGTCGATGTTGTCCGGCTCCGTCTGCCGCAGGCGCCGGGTCGGCCAGGCGATCGGCAGCATGTCGTGGCTGCGGCCGGTGGCCAGCCAGTCCTGCCAGGCGTTCTGCAGGAAACGCACGAAACCCTCGCTGTGCACCCGGCGGATCGGTTCCAGGCCGAAGTCGCGCGGTGCGCGGACTTCGCCGAGGCCGACGGCCTTCACGCAGTCGAGGACCATGTCGGCGCGGCTGGGTTTTTCGAAGCAGGGGGTGAACTGGCCGCCGATCAGTTCGTGCCGGCCGTGGTGCAGGCGATGGTCGTCGCTGTAGATGGTCAGCATGTCGGGCTCCCGGGCTCAGTTCTGTTCGGAGAAGGTCACGGTCGGCGCCTTGCGGCGGAAACCGCCGGTATGCAACGCCAGGTAGGCGAGGCCGGCGGCGAACCAGGTCAGGCCGATCACCAGGGTCAGCGCCGAGAGGCTGGTCCACAGCCACAGGGTCAGGCCCAGGCCGATGGCCGGCACCAGCCCGTAGCGCAGCAGGTCGCGCGGGGCGCGGCGGCCGTCGAGCAGCAGGTAGCTGCGGATCACCGCCAGGTTCACCGCGGAGAACGCCACCAGCGCGCCGAAGCTGATCATCGAGGCCAGGGTGGTGAGGTCGATGACCACCGCCAGCAGGGAAATCACCGAGACCACCAGGATCGCGATCACTGGCGTCTTGAAGCGCTCCGAGAGGCTGCCGAACACGCGCCGCGGCAGGATGCCGTCGCGGCCCATGCTGTAGAGGATGCGCGACACCGAGGCCTGCGAGGCCAGTGCCGAGCCGGCGGCGCCGGCGACGTAGGCGGCGGTGAAGAAGCTGGCGAGGAACTTGCCGCCGGCCGCCAGCATCACTTCGTTGGCCGCCGACTCGGCGTCCTGGAATACGCTGCCGGGGAACACCAGTTGGCTGAAGACCGCCAGCACGGTGAACAGCAGGCCGGCGCCGACCGTGGTGATGACGATGGCGCGCGGGATGTCGCGTTGCGGGTCGCGGGTTTCCTCGGCCAGGGTCGAGACCGCGTCGAAGCCGAGGAACGACAGGCACAGCACCGCCGCGCCGGCCATCAACGGGGCGAAGCCCGGCTGGCTGCCGTCGCCGACGAAGGGCAGGCTCAGGTCCAGCGAGGGGATGCCGGCCAGGTGCTTGACCGCCATGGCGATGAACACTACGGCGAAGACGAACTGGGCGCCGACGATCACGTTGCTCATGCCGGCCACCGAGCTGATGCCGATCACGTTGAGTACGGTGACCAGGCCGATCGCCGTGAGCACGAAGACCCAGGCCGGCACCATCGGGAAGGCGATGTTGAGGAACAGGCCGATGAGCAGGTAGTTGATCATCGGCAGGAACAGGTAGTCGAGCAGCAGCGACCAGCCGGCGAGGAAGCCGACGCAGGGGCCGAAGCTGAGGCTGGTATAGGAATAGGCCGAGCCGGCGATGGGATATTTCTTCACCATGAAGCTGTAGGAAAAGGCGGTGAAGAGCATCGCCGCCAGGGTGATCAGGTAGGCGCTGGCGGTACGACCGCCGGTGATCTCGGTGACTACCCCGTAGGTGGTGAACATGGTCAGCGGAACCATGTAGACCAGCCCGAAGAAGACCAGGGCGGGAAGCCCGAGGATGCGCCGCAGGCCGGTGCCCTGGGCGCTGTGGACGTACTCGGGGCGCTTGCCGCCGATGAGGATGCCGTTGTTGCGTTCGCTGGCCATGTTCCGCTCCTCGCGAAATGCCGTATCGATCCCGCAGGCGGCCGCTTGGGCGGACCTTTCCTGCGCCGGGTGAATGGACGGGCTAGTGGAAAACCGCTGGGGTTTCCGCCGGGTCGGTGGAAATGGCAGTGACGAGAGGGCACGCGGCGTGTGCGGGCACGGGCGTTGGGGCGTCGATAGTGTTCATGGCGTTCTCAGGAAGCGTTCTTGTTGGATTTCTAGCTCGCGGTCGCGAGGTTCCCTTGGGCTCTGCCGGCGCCGTTTCCGCGGCTCCGGGCGACCCCTCGAGGAGGGCGCGGTTCGACTCTAGCAATCCGGTTTCGCCGGGGAGAACCCTGTAGACGGTCAAAAAGGGATCGAAATGGCCAAACTGGCTGGCCGGCCAGCGCTGGCGCGAGCTGGCCGCCAGCGCCGCGTCGATCATTTCTTAAGCTTGGTCCAGACCTTGCTGCGCAGCGCCAGGGCTTTCGGCGAGCAGAGCTTGAATGGCTTCAGGCGGTCGAGCTTGTCCTGCGGAGTGTTGATCGCCGGGTCGTCGAACAGTGCCTTCTCCATGAATTTCTCCGAGCCGACGATGGCGTTGTTGTACTTGGCGAAGTTGGAGGCGGCGGCGATGTTCTCCGGGCGCATCATCCAGTCGATGAAGACGTGGGCTTCCTTGACGTTGCTGGCGTCGCGCGGAATCGCGAAGTTGTCGATGAACAGCCGGATGCCTTCCTTCGGATAGACGTATTCGAGGCTGGCGCGTTGGGCGTGGGCGCGGTGGAAGGCGCCGTTCCACTGCTGGTGCATGGCGACCTCGCCGGCGGCCATGCGCTCGATGGTGCCGTCGCTGTTGTACATGGCCAGCGCCGGCTTTTGCCTGAGCAGCAGGTCGAGGACCTTCTGCGCTTCCCTGGCGTCCTCGGTGCATTCGTCGATGCCGAGGTAGTAGGTGGCGGGAATGAACAGTTCCTCGATGGAGTTCAGCGCCACCACCTTGCCTTTCAGCTCGGCTGGTGGTTCGAAGAACGGCTTCCAGCTTTCTTCCAGCCTGCCGCCCGGCACCTTCGCCGTATCGTAGCTGTAGCCGGTGGTGCCCCAGAGATAGGGAATGCTGTAGTCGTGGCCGGGATCGAAGCCAAGGGTCCGGAAGTTTTCCTTCAGATTGCCCAGGCTCGGCAACTGGCTCTTGTCGAGCTTTTGCAGCAGCCCCTCCTTGACGAAAATCTCTATGAAGCTGTCCGACGGCACCACCACGTCGTAGGCGCCGCCACCGGCCTTGAGCTTGGCCAGCAGCGTCTCGTTGCTGTCGTAGGCGTCGAGGGTGGCCTTGATCCCGGTGTCCTTCTCGAACTTCTTCAGCAACTCCGGCGGGTAGTAGTCCGACCAGTTGGCGAAGTGCAGGGTGCCTTCGGCGCGAGCCTGGCCGCCCAGGGCTAGACCGGCGGCGAAGAGCAGGGTGAGCGGTGTGCGGTAGGTCATGGTGGACTCCTGGCGATCTTCTGTTTTTTCTTCGTGGAGGCAGATTCTCAGCGGCGGCGTTGGCCGAGGTAGTACGACAGGGCGACGAAGGCGATGGAAATCATGAGGATGATCGATGAAATCGCATTGATCTTCGGGGATATGCCCATGCGGATGGAGCTGAAGATGTACACCGGCAGGGTGGTTGCGCCGGCGCCGGCGACGAAATAGGTGATGACGAAATCGTCCATCGAGATGATGAACGCGAGCATCGCCCCGGACAGCACGCCGGGCATCAGCAGCGGCAGGGTGATTTTCCAGAAGGCCTTCCACGGCGAGGCGTAGAGGTCGGCGGCGGCCTCCGCCAGGCGCGGGTCCAGGCCCTCCAGGCGGGCGCGGATCGGCAGGTAGGCGAAGGGGATGCAGAACACGATGTGGGCGATGAGGATGGTGAACAACGACAGCTTCAGGCCGATGAAGGAGAAGAACATCAGGGTCGCCACCGCGGTGACGATCTCCGGCACCAGCAGCGGCAGGCCGAGCACGCCGTTCATCAGGGTCTGTCCGCGGAAGGCGCGACCACGCATGCCCAGCGCGGCGAGGGTGGCCAGGACGGTCGAGGCCAGGGTGGCGAGGGTGGCGACGATCAGCGAGTTCTTCGCCGCGCGGAGGATTTCCGGATCGTTGGCCACCACCGCGTACCATTTCAGGCTGAAGCTCTCCCAGAGCGTCGCCGACTGGCCGCTGTTGAAGCTGAGCACTACCAGCACCAGGATCGGGATGTAGAGGAAGGCGAAGAACAGCCAGGCGGCCTGGCGCACGCCGCTGAAGGTCCAGAGTGGATTGCGGCCGTTCATGGCTGGCCTCCGCCGGCGTTGGCCCGGAAGCGCAGGCTGTGGATCAGCATCGCTAGCAGGACGAAGGCCAGCAGGGCGAACGAAAGGGCGGCGCCGAACGGCCAGTTGTGCGCGGTACCGAATTGCAGCTGGATCAGGTTGCCGATCATCAGCGCCTTACCGCCGCCGAGCAATTCCGGAATGATGTAGCTGCCCAGGGCCGGGATGAATACCAGGATGCAGCCGGCGACTATCCCCGGCATCGCCAGCGGCACGATCACCCGCCGCAGCGCTTTCCAGCGGTTGGCGCCGAGGTCGAATGCCGCCTCCACCAGGCGCCAGTCCATCTTTTCCAGGCTGGTGTAGATCGGCAGCACCATGAACGGCAGGTAGGTATAAAGGAGGCCGATGATCACCGCGTTGTCGGTATAGAGCAGCCCCAGCCCGGTGTCGGTCAGGCCGATGCCTTGCAGGCCGGCGTCCACCAGCCCGCCGTTGCGCAGCAGCAGGATCCAGGCGTAGACCCGCACCAGCAGGTTGGTCCAGAACGGCACGGTGACCAGGAACAGCAGCAGGTTGCGCCGACGTTCCGGTTGCAACGCCAGGTACAGCGCGGTGGGGAAGCCGAGCGCCAGGCAGCCGAGGGTGGTCAGCAGCGACAGCCAGAACGAGCGCTGGAAGATGCCCAGGTAGTCGGCGTTGAACACCAGGCTGTCGTCCAGGTCGCGTTCCCAGAGGAAATTGAGGTAGGCCTCCAGGCTGTGCTGGCCCCACTTCACCCCGCCGTAGTCGCCGGACTGCTGGATCGACACGGCGAACATGATGCCCAGCGGGATCACCAGGAACAGCACCAGCATCAGCATCGCCGGGCTGCTCAGCAGCAGGCGCCGACGCAGTTGCCGGCGTTCGGCCGACTGTTGCGCGGAAGGTCGGCCGGTGGCGCTCATTCGGCGAGCACCCGGATGGCGGCGGCGGGAACCCGCACCCGCACCTTCGCCCCCGGACTGTGCGGGCAGCGTGCGCCGTCGCGGTTCTGCTGGCGCACGCGGAAGCCCGGCTGGCCGGCCACGTTCAGGTGGTAGACGGTATCGGTGCCGACATAGACGACGTTTTCCAGCACGCCTTCCAACTGGCCGTCGGCGGCCAGTTCGGTGCGCTCCGGGCGGATCGCCAGGGTCACCGCGCCGCTGCCCGGGGTCGTCGCGGCCAGCCGCTGGCCGTCCGCCAGGCGCACGCCGTCGGCGTCGGCCTGGCCCTCGAGGAAGTTGGTTTCGCCGATGAAGTCGGCGACCGCCCGGTTCAGCGGCGCCTCGTAGATGTCGCTGGGCGTGCCGACCTGCAACACCTTGCCCTTGCTCATCACCGCGATGCGGTCGGACATGGTCAGCGCTTCCTCCTGGTCATGGGTGACGAAGATGAAGGTGATCCCGGTCTCGTGCTGCAGGCGCTTCAGCTCGATCTGCATTTCCTTGCGCAGCTTCAGGTCCAGCGCCGACAGCGACTCGTCGAGCAGCAGCACCTTGGGCCGGCTGGCCAGCGCGCGGGCCAGGGCGATGCGCTGCTGCTGGCCACCGGACAACTGGTCGGCGCGGCGCTTGCCGACCTCCGGCAGCTTCACCAGCTCGAGCATGCGGCTCACCGTGGCGTCGATCTCGGTGCGCGGGCGGCCCTGCATCTCCAGGCCGAAGCCGATGTTCTCGGCGACGCTCATGTGCGGAAACAGCGCATAACTCTGGAACACCGTGTTGACCGGGCGGCGGAACGGCGGCAGGCCTTCCATGCGTTCGCCATAGAGGCGGATGCTGCCGGAGCTGGGTTGTTCGAAACCGGCGATGAGGCGGAGGAGGGTGGTCTTGCCGCAGCCGGAAGGGCCGAGGAGGGTGAAGAATTCGTTGGCGTGGATATCCAGGGACACATCGTCAAGGGCCTTCAGGCCTTGGCCGGGGGTACCGAATTCCATGCAGATCCGCTCGATGGCTATCGCGCTGGTCATGCTGAATTCCATGCAGTCAAGCAGTTGTTATTGTTGAGGTTTTGCGGTTTCTGGGGCCCGCTTCACCTGCTGCGGTTCGATAATGACCGGGGCGCCGCGGGCGCAGAACGATAGATGCGGCCAATAAGGGATCGAACAGGCCAATCTGGTGGCGCTGGAAGAAGACTGCGGATGCTCTCTTGTCGTCTCTTTCGGACAGGAAACTCGGACCTGTCCGAGTCGCCCGGGCGGCTGGCTGACTTTAAGCTTGGCTTCAGCCTGGAGCCGTAGCTTGCGTAGGAAAGGTCGGGCGCAGCCCGTTTCCATACAGCGTACAGGCTCTATGCTATGACTATCCACGCCCAAACTCCCGAGCCGTTTTCAATGTCCCGAGCTTTTACGCCTCGCCGTCTGCTGCTGGCCGTCCTGCTGGTCGCGCTGACCGCGCTGGTCCTTCTCGGCCAGAGCTTCCGCGTCTTCGACCGGGCCTGGTTCGCTGTCCAGGAGTGGCGTCACGCCGATGCCTGGAAAGAGCGCTCGATATGGCTGCCGGACTACCGCGTGCGGATCGAGGCGCAGCCCATCGAGGGGTTGAACGACGACGTTTCCGCGCTGACCTTCGATCCCGACCGGCGCACACTGTTCACCGTGACCAACCAGCCGGCGCAGATCATCGAGCTGTCCTTGCAGGGCAAGGTACTGCGGACCATCCCGCTGACCGGCTTCGGCGACGCCGAGGCCATCGAGTACATCAGCCGCGGTGTCTACGTGATCACCGACGAGCGCCAGCAACGCCTGGTCAAGGTGCGCCTGGAGGACGATACGCGCTTCATCGACGCTGCCGATGCCCAGCAGCTTTCGCTGGGTATCGGCCTCAACGGCAACAAGGGTTTCGAGGGGCTGGCCTACGACGCCGAGGGCAAGCGCCTGTTCGTCGCCAAGGAGCGCGACCCGGTGCGCATCTACGAGATCCACGGTTTCCCCCACACCCAGGCGGACAAACCGTTCGCCGTGCACGTGGTGGACGACCCCGGGCGCGACAAGCGCCTGTTCGTCCGCGACCTGTCCAGCCTGCAGTTCGACGAGGGCACCGGGCACCTGCTGGCGTTGTCCGACGAGTCGCGTCTGGTAGTCGAGCTGGACACCGACGGCGAGCCGGTCAGCACCCTGTCGCTGCTGCGCGGCATGCACGGCCTGAAGCGCAGCGTGCCGCAGGCCGAGGGCGTGGCGATGGACGACCGTGGCGTGCTCTACCTGGTCAGCGAACCGAACCTGTTCTACGTGTTCAGCAAGGACGAGCCGGCGCAGCCCTGACGCGGATGCGGGGACGGCAGGAGCGTCCCCTGGCCCGCTCAGAACTGCCAGTTCACCCCGAGCGAATAGCCCGCCTGGTTGCCTTCGCTGTGGGCGAAGCGGCTGTTGGCTTCGGCGAAGACCCCGAGCTGCTCGGTGATCGCCAGTTGCGCGCCAAGCTGGGCGCGGCCGAAATCCTTGTCCACGCCGCCCATGTCGGCGACCCGGACACGCCCGTCGCCGCGGCTGGTCAGGTCCATGTCCTCCAGGCGTCCGTCCGCCAGCTCGCGGACCCAGCGCAGGCTGGCGTAGGGTTGCAGGCGCATTCTCGCGCCCAGCGCCAGCTCGCCGCGCAGGCGCCAGCCGAGACTCGCCTCCAGCGAGTCGTAGTCCTGCTTCTCGTAGCCGAGTGCGGTACGCAGGGCCTCGTCCTCGCGGAAGTCGTCGATGCGGTAGCGCATGTAGTCGAGACCGGCCAGCGGCCCGCTCCGCAGTTCGCCGAAGCTGAAGTCATAGCCGCCTTCCAGCCGGGCGCCCCAGGACCAGGCCGAGGTGTCGCCCGACAGACGCTGGTCGAGCAGCACCGGCCCGCCGGCGGCCTGGAGGTAGACCGAACGCTTGCTGTCGTAGCGGGTATGCCCGAGGTTCAGCTCGCCGGCCAGCCATTCCGGACCGCCGTCGTTGTACAGGCCGAACAGGCCGAGCTGCCAGGTGTCGCCCTCGATGCGCCCGCCATGGTCCAGCTTGTCGCGGCTGCGCTGGAAGGCCAGGCTGCCGCCGAGGGTCAGGGCCTCGCTGTAGCGGTAGTCGCCGAGCAGATGCACGCCGGCGCGCCTGGACTCCGGATCGCCAGGCATGTCGAAACCGCTGTCCGGCGAGACCTCGCCCTCCGCGCCCACCTTGCCGTCGAAGCTGCCTACCGGCCGGTTGCTGCCGAGCAGGGTCAGCCAGCGGCGGTCGTGCAGGCGGGTCAGTGCCTGGTGCTGGCGCTGCAACTGGTCTTCCATCTGCCGCGCCAGGGCGCCGCCGGAGGCGGTGGAGGCCAGCAGGTCGGCGTTGGTCAGCTCCAGCACCAGGCGCGTCAGCAGGCGGGAAAAGTCGCGCATGCGTTGCTCGATGCGCTCCTGGCCCAGGGCGTTGGTCAGTACTTCCTTGTTGTCCTCGGCCGGGTCGTGCCAGGTTGAGCCGCCGGGAATCGCCGGGTTGTCGGTCTGCTCGTAGCCGTCCAGGTCACCCAGTTCCCAGTTGGTCGCCTCGATGAACAACACCGGGATGTCCATCCCGTTGAAGCTTTCGCCGTCGCTGCAGCAGCCGGTACCCGCCGGGTATTCGGCGTTCAGGCCGGGGTTGGTGAACAGCGGGATGTCCAGCTCGCGGGCGATGCGCAGGATCTGTTCGCGGTAGGCGCCGAGGGCCGGGTTGGACACGCTGTTGGAACCGGCATGGGCGTACATCTTGTCGCCGGTGACCAGGCTGTCGAGGTTGATCATTCCCAGCAGGTTGGCGCGCTGGCTGGCGTCGAGGGACTCGACGTAGGCACGCGAACCGCGCAGGCCTTCCTCCTCGGCGCCGAAACCGACCACCTCGAGGCCGTTCTCCAGGGCGATGCCGCCGAGGTTGCGGGCGATCTCGGTGAGCACCGCCGCGCCCGAGGCGTTATCG
Source organism: Pseudomonas sp. 2VD (assembly GCF_005503585.1). NCBI lineage: Bacteria > Pseudomonadati > Pseudomonadota > Gammaproteobacteria > Pseudomonadales > Pseudomonadaceae > Pseudomonas > Pseudomonas sp. 2VD. Next base: position 24,403 of record NZ_SCND01000011.1, on the reverse strand, counting down.
TCCAGGCCCTGCAGGGTCGGGCGACCGTAGTAGGTGTCGTAGTGCGCGCCGAGTACCAGGAACTTCCCGCTGCTGCCGGGCGCCGAGGCGATGACGTTCTGCGAACTGCGGTTGCCGGCCCAGGTGAAGTCCTGGCGACTGGTCTGGTAGCCGAAGCCCAGGCGCGACTGCATCAGTTCGCTGGCACCGGCGAAGCTGGCGGTGCCGCGATAGCGGCCCGGGTAGTCGGTGATCAGGCGCTCCAGGGTCTCCCCGGCGTATTCCCCGTATTGGTAGGCGTTGGCACCCAACGACAGCGCGGCACATCCCAGGCCTACAGCGACAGCTAATGGTTTGAACACGGCACTTTCCTCTGTGTCGGTACGATGGTGCATCGAATGATGCTCGCGCCGCGGAAAGCAGGATGCGGACCGTTTCATGTCCCTGGAGCACGAATTGACGCCTGGGCGACCTGCGGTGTCGCCAGGTTGTAAGAAGCGTCGCTCCTGGCGATGGGCAGGAAGCTTCGTGCTGGACGTAGTGTTACCGGCGATGGCCGCTACTGGGGCGTGACTTCCCGTTTCGGGGCTTGGTAACCGCGAGCGGTCGATTTACAGTGCTCGCCCTGCCGATCTCCTGGATACCCGTCGCATGAACATTTTCCGCGAAGCCCTGCTCAACCGTCGCCTGAAGAAGGCCCTGGCACGTCACAGTTGCCGCATGGCCAGCGGGGTCGAGACGCTGCGCGACGGCACGCAGGTGACGCTGGAGCCGAACGTGAAGCTGGGCAAGGCGAAGATCCACTCGCCAGCACTGGAGGTCGGCGCCTATACCGACGTGGTCAGCGGCTGCGAGTTCTTGGAGGTGGCCAGCATCGGCCGCTTCTGCTCGATCGCCACCGGGGTGGTGATCGGCCAGCCGCGCCGCTCGCATCCAATGCACTGGCTGAGCACCCACGCCTTCACCGCCAATCCGAAGCTGTTGCGCAAGCCGTTGCAGCCCGAGCACGAAGCGACCCCGGCGCGGATCGGCCACGATGTATGGATCGGGCGCGACGCGCTGATCCTCGATGGGGTGGAGATCGGCACCGGCGCGGTGATCGGCGCGCAATCGCTGGTCAATCGCGACGTGCCGCCCTACGCGGTGGTGGCGGGCTCGCCGGCGCGGGTGCTCCGCTATCGCTTCGCGCCGGAGCTGATCGAGCGACTGCTGGCGAGTCGCTGGTGGGAGTTGCCGCTGGACGTGCTCGGCGAATTGCCGCTGGACGATCCGCAGGCCTGCGTCGAGGCGCTGGAGCGTCGGCCGCCGCAGGCGCGCCAGGAGGCGCGGCGCTTGCGCATCCGGCACAAGCCGTTCGCCATCGAATGGCTGTCCTGAGGCCCGCAGCCGCCGCCGGCGTCGACGGCGGCCAGGGCTGGATCAGCTTTCGTCGCTGAGGCCGGCTTCCGGCGCTGCGCGCTTCACCGACTGCACGCCGGCTTCGGCGTTGGCCTGGCTGGCATAGAGCTGGCTCTGGCCGACGACCTGGCCATTGGTGGCCTTGAGCACGAAGTGGAACTTGCCGTTGTTGGCCGGCTTGACCTCGAAGGCACCGTCGCGCTGGGAGTTCTTGCGCACCGACTCGATGCCGCCGAGCGCCGAGTCCTTGGCCTTGTACAGTTCGCTGGTGAGAATGATCTCGCCGTTGGCGGCATGCAGGTTGAAGTGGAACTGGCCGTCTTTCGCTTTCTTCAGATGGAATTTGGCTGCCATGTCTAGCTCCTTGTTCACGGGGTGCGGCGGATCGCAACGGACCAGCCGTCTGCTGAGACACAGCGTAGCCGCTTTTGTTGCAGTGTCGCCCCGCACCGGTCATCGGCCTGGGGCGAGCGGGCTCAGGCCGTGAGGGTCTTGACGCCGTCGGCGGTGCCGAGCAGCAGCAGGTCGGCCGGGCGGGCGGCGAACAGGCCGTTGGTGACCACGCCGACGATGGCGTTGATCTTCTCTTCCAGTTCCACCGGGCTGTCGATGCGCAGGTTGTGCACGTCGAGGATGATATTGCCGTTGTCGGTCAGCACGCCTTCGCGGTAGACCGGATCGCCGCCGAGCTTCACCAGTTGGCGGGCGACGTGGCTGCGAGCCATCGGGATGACCTCCACCGGCAGCGGGAACTGGCCGAGGATGGGTACCAGCTTGCTGGCATCGGCGATGCAGATGAAGGTCTTGGCCACCGCGGCGACGATCTTCTCGCGGGTCAGCGCGGCACCGCCGCCCTTGATCAGCTCCAGGCGCTCGTTGCTTTCGTCGGCGCCGTCGACGTAGAACTCCAGCTCGCTGACCGTGTTCAGCTCGTAGACCGGGATGCCATGCTCCTTCAGGCGCTTGGCGGTGGCCTCCGAACTGGCCACTGCGCCGTCGAACTCGGCCTTGTGGCGGGCCAGGGCATCGATGAAGAAGTTGGCGGTGGAGCCTGTGCCGACGCCGACGATGCTCTTGCTGTCGAGGTGCGGAAGAATGTGGTCGACGGCGGCCTGTGCCACTGCCTGCTTGAGCTGATCCTGGTTCATCCCGGGTGCCTGTCTGGTTGCCTGGCCGGCCGTCCCGGCGGCGCAGGCGGAGGGTGCGCGCGGCCGGGGCGGCCCGGCGGGTTTCCGGCACGTCCTGTGCCGCTGCGATACGAAGGGACGAATTATAGCGGCCTGGCGTCCTCCGGTCTTGCCCCGGATGACCGGCAGTCGCGGTGTTTTCCTGCGGCGCGCCGGTAGTCCGCCCGGCGGGCCTGGAGTAGACTCCGGGCTTCCGTGAAGTCCGCCGAACCGCCTCCGATGCTCGAACAATACGTCAAGAAGATCCTCACCTCGCGCGTCTACGACGTCGCGGTGGAAACGCCCCTGCAACCCGCCCGCCAGTTGTCCGAACGCCTCGGCAACCAGGTCCTGCTCAAGCGCGAGGACCTGCAGCCGGTGTTTTCCTTCAAGATCCGCGGCGCCTACAACAAGGTCGCGCAGCTCACCGAGGAGGAGAAGGCCCGCGGGGTGATCGCCGCCTCGGCCGGCAACCACGCCCAGGGCCTGGCCCTGGCGGCCAAGCGGCAGGGGATCAGGGCGGTCATCGTGATGCCCAAGACCACCCCCGAGATCAAGGTCCAGGCGGTGCGCGCCCACGGCGCCAAGGCGGTGCTGCACGGCGACGCCTTCCCCGAGGCGCTGGCCCACGCGCTGAAGCTGGTCGACGAGAAGGGCTACACCTTCGTCCATCCCTACGACGATCCGGACACCATCGCCGGCCAGGGCACCGTGGCCATGGAGATCCTCCGCCAGCAGCCCGGCCGCCTCGATGCGATCTTCGTCCCGGTGGGCGGTGGCGGACTGGTCGCCGGCATCGCCGCCTACGTCAAGTACCTGCGTCCGGAGATCAAGGTGATCGGCGTCGAGCCGGACGAGTCGAACTGCCTGCAGGCGGCCATGGCCGCCGGCGAGCGGGTGGTGCTGGGCCAGGTCGGGCTGTTCGCCGACGGCGTGGCGGTGGCGCAGATCGGCCAGCACACCTTCGACATCTGCAAGGACCACGTCGACGAAGTGATCACCGTCAGCACCGACGAGATCTGTGCGGCGATCAAGGACATCTACGACGACACCCGCTCGATCACCGAGCCGGCCGGCGCGCTGGCGGTGGCCGGGATCAAGAAGTACGTCGAGCGCGAGCGCGCCGAGGGGCAGACCCTGGTGGCGATCGACTCCGGCGCCAACGTCAACTTCGATCGCCTGCGGCATGTCGCCGAACGCGCCGAACTGGGCGAGCGCCGCGAAGCGATCATCGCGGTGACCATTCCCGAGCGGCCGGGCAGCTTCAAGGCCTTCTGCGAGGCGGTCGGCAAGCGCCAGATCACCGAGTTCAACTATCGCTACCACAGCGGCAGCGAGGCGCACATCTTCGTCGGCGTGCAGACCCACCCGGAGAACGACCCGCGCGAGGCGCTGGTGGCCTATCTGCGCGAGAAGGGCTTCCCGGTCCTCGACCTGACCGACAACGAACTGGCCAAGCTGCACATCCGCCACATGGTTGGCGGCCATGCAGTGAAAGTCAGCGACGAGATGGTGTTCCGCTTCGAATTCCCCGAGCGGCCCGGCGCGCTGTTCAACTTCCTCACCAAGCTCGGCGGGCGCTGGAACATCTCGATGTTCCACTACCGCAACCATGGCGCGGCCGACGGCCGGGTGGTGGCCGGGTTGCAGGTGCCGGAAGACGAGCGCCACCTGATCCCGCAGACCCTGGAGGCGATCGGCTATCCGTACTGGGACGAGACCGCCAACCCGGCCTACCAGCTGTTCCTCGGCTGACCCGCGGCGGCTCGCCGACACGGGCTGCTAAGCTTCACGGGCAGGTGATCTCCTTCCTCGGGAACTGAGCCCGCCCCCGGCCCCTCAAACGGGCCGGGAACACGGACAAGGATGCGCTGATGGAACATTTTCTCCAGATCAAGATTCTCCACGGAGTCGCCACCGTGCTGCTCTTCGGCGGCCTGCTCGGCCTGGCGTTCTACGCCTGGCGCAGCTGGCGGACGGGCGACGCGGCGCGGGTCGCGCGCGGTTTCAAGCGGGTCCGCCTGATCGGCTGGCCGCTGCTGGGGCTCAGCCTGCTGGCCCTGCCGGTCAGCGGCTGGTGGCTGGTGCACCTGGCCGGCTGGCCGTTGGGCCAGAGCTGGCTGCTGTTCGGCGCCTGCCTCTATCTGCTCGGCTGCATCTTCTGGCTGGTCCTCGCCGGCCGCCTGGCGCGGGTCCAGCACCAGGCCGGCGCCGCCGAGACGGCGGGGGCCGCGCTGGGCGAGCAGACCCTGCGCGAGATCAAGGTGGGCCTGGTCATGGCCCTGCTCGGTGCGGCCAGCTTCATCGCGGTGGCGGTACTGATGGTCAGCAAGCCGCTCTGAAACGCCAACGAAATGGACTTCACCGGCCTTCGCCGGTTCTGTAGGAACGCATGCGTATTCTGCTGGTAGGCGCGGGAGGTTTCGTCGGGCGGCACCTGCTCCCGGCGCTGCTCGCCGCCGGACACGAACTGCTCCTCACCGCGCGCCGCCCGCCGGTCGATGCGCCTGCCGGCGTACGCTGGCTGGCGCTCGACCTGGAGCGGCTTGCGGAAAGGCCGGACAGCTTCGCCTGGCCCGCCGGGGTCGACCTGCTGATCAACGCCGCCGGCACCATGAGCCTCGACGAGGCGAGCATGGCTCGCGTCCAGGACAGCGGCGCGCGAGCACTCTTCGACCTCGCTGCGGCCCATGGTGCGAAGGTCCTGCAGATTTCCGCGCTGGGCGCCGGTGCGCACCCGGACGTGGCCTTCCTCGCCAGCAAGGCGGCGGCCGACCGCCACCTGCTGGAACTGGGCATCCCGGCGCTGGTGCTGCGCCCGTCCCTGCTGCTGGGGCCGGGCGGCGCCAGCAGCGCCTGGCTGGAACGCCTGTCGCCGCTACCGCTGATTCCCTTGCTGGACAATCGCGCGCGCCTGCAACCGCTGCATGTCGAGGACCTGGTCGGCGCGGTGCTGGCCTTGCTGCGCTGCTGGCCGGAGCGGGCGCAGGTGATTCCGCTGGTGGGTCCGCAGGCGCTGACCCAGGGCGAGCTGCTGGACGAGCTGCGCCGCGCCCAGGGTTGGCCGCGCGGCCGCTATGTGGTGCCGCCCGCGGCGCTTCTCGATGCGTTGGGCGGGCTTGGCCGGCGTGCTGGCTGGCGGACACTGAGTCCATCGATGCTGAAGCTGGTGCGCCACGACAACCTGGCCGACCCGGCACTCCTCGATGAGGCCTGCGGCTATCGTTGCGCGCCGCTGGCCAGTCGGCTGCTCGGCTGGCCGCAGGCGGCACGCAGCCTGGCGGCTCTGATGCGGCCGCTGATGCTGGCGGCCCTGGTGCTGATCTGGCTGGGTACCCTGGTCGCCTGCCTGGGGCCGGGTTACGGCTGGGGCCTGCGGATCCTCGGCGAGGCCGGCATCCACGGCTGGCCGGCGAGCCTGGCGGTGATCGCCGGGGCCTTGCTCGACGGCGCGCTCGGCGTCGGCCTGCTGCTCCGCCGCTGGCGTCGGCGCGCGCTGCTGGCGCAGTTCTGGCTGATGCTTGGCTACAGCCTGGCGATCAGCCTGATCCTGCCGCATTACTGGTACGACCCCTACATGGCGGTCGGCAAGAACATCGTGCTGATGGTGGCCACGCTCTGGCTGCTGGGCGACGAACCTAGAGCCAGGGAGGCCCGTGGATGAACCTTTACCTGCTGCTGAAGACCCTGCATATCCTTTCCTCGACCATTCTTTTCGGCACCGGCCTGGGGTCGGCCTACTACGCCCTGCGTGCCTGGCGCAGCGGGCAGTTGCCGGTGATCGCAGTGACCTTCCGCCACCTGGTCACCGCCGACTGGCTGTTCATCGCCACCACCGCGGTGTTCCAGCCGCTCAGCGGCCTGGCCATGGTGCATGTCGCCGGCTGGTCGCTGGCCCAGGGCTGGTTGCTGTGGAGCCTGGGCCTCTACGTGTTCGCCGGGCTCTGCTGGCTACCGGTGGTGTGGTTGCAGATCCGCGTACGCGACATGGCCGAGGCGGCCTTGCGCGAGGCGCGGCCCATCGAACCGCTGGCGTACCGCTACATGAACGCCTGGTTCATCCTCGGCTGGCCGGCCTTCATCGCCTTCATGGTCATCTTCTACCTGATGGTCAACAAGCCGGTCTGAGAGTCCGCTCGGCGCAACCAGAGCAATGCCAGGACCAGGAACGCCAGGGAGCCGCCCCAGTACAACCAGGCGAAGCCGCCGGGCCGCTCCAGCAGGAGGAAGGCCAGGGCCGGGCCCAGCGCGGCACCGAGGTCCTGGACGATGGAGTAGCGGGTCATGAAGCCGACCACGTCGCCGGCGCGGGCGACGTCGGCGGCGAGGGCGTCGGTCAGGGTGGTGAGGGCGGTGGCGACCAGCATCACCAGCAGGGCGATGGCCAGCCAGGCGAGAATGGGCAGCCTGCTGGAAAGCAGGCCGAAGCCCATTGCGCCGACCAGTAGCGCAGCCACGTAGAAGCGCCGACGCCCGCGCGGGCCATCCGACCAGGCACCGAAGCGCCCGGCCAGCCAGGGCTCCCAGGACCAGCGCAGGGCCTGGATGATCCCGGAGAGGCCGGCGGCGCTGAGCGCCAGGCCGAGCAGGCTGACCTCGGTGCCGAAGCTGCGGGCGATCAGGGCGCTCAGGGTGGCGGCGAGTACGCCCTGGATCAGGAGCGCGGTGGCGAAGCCGCTGAGGATCACCAGGCCGCGCGGCGGCGGGCGCCTGGCGACGCTGGTGGATGCCGTTGCGGCGGAGGTCCGCGCCTGTCCGGCGGGATTCTCCGGCAGGTCGAAACCCTTCGCCAGCAGCGGCAGGCCGAGCAGTGCCAGGATCGCGAAGGACAGCGCCAGCGCCGGCAGGCCGAGGACCGGCACCAGCAGCCCGCCGAGCAGCATGCCGACCAGGCTGCCCAGGCGGTAGAGGCCGTTGTACAGGCCCATGGCGCGGCCGCGCTGGTGGTCGGCGGCGCAGTAGACCACCGCCGAGAGCCCGCCGATGCGGAAGAACGACCAGCCGATCCCCCACAGTCCGCGCAGCAGCACCCAGGCCAGGAAACCGCTGGCCAGGCCGTAGCCGGCGGTGCTCAACACGCCGATGACGACCGCCAGGAGCAGGCCGGTCTTCAGTGCCAGGTGCTTGTACAGGCGGCCGATCAGCGGATTGAAGGGCAGACGGATCAGGCGGTTGATCGACAGCAGCACGCCGACCTGCCAGAGCGCCTCCAGGCCGACCTCGTGCCAGTAGATCGGCAGGGCGATATAAAGCATCGAATCGCCGGCCAGGCATAGCGCGGTGACCAGGGCGACGATCACGACCGGCCGCAGCGAGCCGGGAGTGGGGGCGGTGTGGGGCATCCTGGGTCCGCCGTGGCGCCGCCCGTCGGACGGCGCACTTGTCAGTGGGTCAACGCAGGGAAATGATCGGCCAGCCGCGTTTTTCCGCCTCGGCGCGCAGGCGCGGATCGGGGTCGACGGCCACCGGCCGGCTGACCTTCTCCAGCAGCGGCAGGTCGTTCAGCGAGTCGCTATAGAAGCTGGCGCCTTCCAGGTTCAGGCCGTTCTCGTCGAGCCAGCGTTGCAGGCGAACCACCTTGCCGCCCTGGAAGCAGGGCACGTCGAAGCTCTGCCCGGTGTAGCGGCCGTCGCGCATCTCGCACTCGGTGGCAATCAGGGTCTCCACCCCGAGTCGTTCGGCGATCGGGCCGGTGACGAAGCGGTTGGTGGCGGTGATGATCACCAGCCGGTCGCCGGCGGCGCGGTGCTCGGCGAGCAGCGCCTCGCCCTTGGCCAGCACGATCGGCTCGATCACTTCCTGCATGAATTGGCGGTGCCAGGTTTCCAGCTGGGCCATCTCGGTGCGACCGAGGATCGCCTGGGTGAAGGCCTGGTAGGCAAGGACGTCGAGCTTGCCGGCCACGTAGTCGGCATAGAAGGCGTCGTTGCGCGCCTGGTATTCGGCGGCGTCGACCAGGCCGCGCTGGCACAGCCATTCGCCCCAGCTATGGTCGCTGTCGCCGGCGAGCAGGGTGTTGTCGAGATCGAAAAGGGCCAGACGCACGGGGTGACTCCATCGGTTGGCGGGTGGCGGGAGGGCCGCGAGAGCCTTTTGCGAAGGCTCCCACCGGGCCTTGGGAAAACCCCTAGCCTACCGGCTTTTGCCGGCCCTGTATCCTCCCCGCACGAGTCGCAAAGCCGCGCGTTGCCGCTATCACAAGCTTTATGGAACAATGCGGGCACATGCGATTTCGAGGATGTCCCAGCGTGATCGATTCCGATGGTTTTCGCCCGAATGTCGGCATCATTCTCGCCAACGAGGCGGGGCAGGTGCTGTGGGCGCGGCGTATCAATCAGGAAGCCTGGCAGTTCCCGCAGGGAGGCATCAATGATCGCGAAACGCCGGAAGAGGCGCTGTATCGCGAATTGAACGAAGAAGTCGGGCTGGAGGCCGGGGACGTGCGCATCCTGGCCTGCACCCGCGGCTGGCTGCGCTACCGTTTGCCGCAGCGCCTGGTGCGGACCCACAGCCAGCCGCTGTGCATCGGCCAGAAGCAGAAATGGTTCCTGCTGCGGCTGATGTCCGACGAGGCGCGCGTGCGCATGGATATCACCAGCAAGCCCGAGTTCGACGGCTGGCGCTGGGTGAGTTACTGGTACCCCCTGGGACAGGTGGTGACCTTCAAGCGCGAGGTCTACCGCCGCGCCCTGAAGGAACTGGCCCCGCGCCTTCTGGCGCGGGACTGAACACGGAGACAAGGCCCCGAGCATGCTCAACACGCTGCGCAAGATCGTCCAGGAAGTGAACTCCGCCAAGGATCTGAAGGCGGCGCTGGGCATCATCGTGCAGCGGGTCAAGGAAGCCATGGGTACCCAGGTCTGCTCGGTGTACCTGCTCGACACCGAGACCCAGCGTTTCGTCCTGATGGCCACCGAAGGCCTCAACAAGCGTTCCATCGGCAAGGTCAGCATGGCCCCCAGCGAAGGCCTGGTCGGCCTGGTCGGCACCCGCGAGGAGCCGCTCAACCTGGAGAACGCCGCCGCCCACCCGCGCTACCGCTATTTCGCCGAGACCGGCGAGGAGCGCTACGCGTCGTTCCTCGGCGCGCCGATCATCCACCATCGGCGGGTGATGGGGGTGCTGGTGGTGCAGCAGAAGGAGCGCCGCCAGTTCGACGAAGGCGAGGAGGCCTTCCTCGTCACCATGAGCGCCCAGCTCGCCGGGGTCATCGCGCATGCCGAGGCGACCGGTTCGATCCGCGGCCTGGGCAAGCTCGGCAAGGGCATCCAGGAAGCCAAGTTCGTCGGCGTGCCCGGCGCCCCCGGGGTCGGGGTGGGCAAGGCGGTGGTGGTGTTGCCGCCGGCCGACCTGGAAGTGGTGCCGGACAAGCAGGTCGACGACATCGACGCCGAGATTGCCCTGTTCAAGCAGGCCCTGGAGGGCGTTCGCGCCGACATGCGCGCGCTGTCGAGCAAGCTCGCCAGCCAGTTGCGCAAGGAAGAACGCGCGCTGTTCGACGTCTACCTGATGATGCTCGACGATGCCTCCATCGGCAACGAGGTCAAGCGCATCATCCGTACCGGCCAGTGGGCCCAGGGCGCCCTGCGCCAGGTGGTGATGGAGCACGTGCAGCGCTTCGAGCTGATGGACGACGCCTATCTCCGCGAGCGCGCCTCCGACGTCAAGGACATCGGTCGCCGCCTGCTCGCCTACCTCCAGGAAGAACGCAAGCAGAACCTGACCTACCCGGAGCAGACCATCATCGTCAGCGAGGAGCTGTCGCCGGCGATGCTCGGCGAGGTGCCGGAAGGGCGCCTGGTCGGCCTGGTCTCGGTGCTCGGCTCGGGCAACTCGCACGTGGCGATCCTCGCCCGTGCCATGGGCATCCCCACGGTGATGGGGGCGGTCGACCTGCCGTACTCCAAGGTCGACGGCATCGACCTGATCGTCGATGGCTACCACGGCGAGGTCTACACCAACCCCTCCGCCGAGCTGGTGCGCCAGTACAGCGACGTGGTCGCCGAGGAGCGCGAGCTGAGCAAGGGCCTGGCGGCCCTGCGCGAGCTGCCCTGCGAGACCCTCGACGGCCACCGCATGCCGCTCTGGGTCAACACCGGCCTGCTCGCCGATGTCGCCCGCGCCCAGGAGCGTGGCGCCGAGGGGGTGGGCCTGTACCGCACCGAGGTGCCGTTCATGATCAACGACCGCTTCCCCAGCGAGAAGGAACAGTTGGCGATCTACCGCGAGCAGCTCAGTGCCTTCCACCCGCTGCCGGTGACCATGCGCACCCTGGATATCGGCGGCGACAAGGCGCTGTCCTACTTCCCGATCAAGGAAGACAACCCGTTCCTCGGCTGGCGCGGCATCCGCGTCACCCTCGACCACCCGGAGATCTTCCTGGTCCAGACCCGCGCCATGCTCAAAGCCAGCGAAGGACTGGACAACCTGCGCATCCTGCTGCCGATGATCTCCGGCACCCACGAGCTGGAAGAGGCCCTGCACCTGATCCACCGCGCCTGGGGCGAGGTGCGCGACGAGGGCGTGGACATCGCCATGCCGCCCATCGGCATGATGGTCGAGATTCCCGCCGCCGTGTACCAGACCCGCGAGCTGGCCCGCCAGGTCGACTTCCTTTCGGTCGGTTCGAACGACCTGACCCAGTACCTGCTGGCGGTCGACCGCAACAATCCGCGGGTCGCCGACCTCTACGACTACCTGCATCCGGCCGTGCTGCATGCGTTGAAGAAGGTGGTCGACGATGCCCACCTGGAAGGCAAGCCGGTGAGCATCTGCGGCGAGATGGCCGGCGATCCCGCGGCTGCCGTGCTGCTGATGGCGATGGGCTTCGACAGCCTGTCGATGAACGCCACCAACCTGCCCAAGGTGAAGTGGCTGCTGCGCCAGATCACCCTGGACAAGGCCCGGGACCTGCTCGGCCAGTTGCTCACCTTCGACAACCCGCAGGTCATCCACAGCTCGCTGCACCTGGCGTTGCGCAACCTCGGCCTGGGTCGCGTGATCAACCCGGCGGCTACCGTCCAGCCCTGATTTCCCGCGCGCCGGACGCTTCGTCGTGCGGCGCTTACGCTTTCCCCGCAAGCGTATAGACTGCCTGCCATTCGGTAGAGGCCACTGGCCAGTCGAACGTGCGAGGGATTGCCGCAAAATGGACGAACGGGCGTCGAAGCCGCCAGGTCTTCTTCCGCTGTCACGCGAAGACCTTGAGAAAACCCTGCGATATGCCCTGGAGATCGTCAGCGACGGGATCTGGGACTGGAACATCGCGACCAACCAGGTCAGCCGCAGCGCCGGCTGGTACCTGATGCTCGGCTATCCGCCGCATAGCCTGCCGGAGAGCGTGGAGACCTGGAAGAACATCATCCATCCCGAGGACTATCCGCGGGTGATGGCCAGCTTCCAGGCCTACCTCGACGGCGAAAGCCCGGAATACTGCGAGGAATACCGCTGCCGCACCTACAGCGGGGATTACCTGTGGATCAGCGATCGCGGGCGTTTCGTCGAGTTCGACGAGCGCGGCGAGCCGCGGCGGATGATCGGTGCGCACCACGAGATCCATCAGCGCAAGCTGGTCGAGCTGGAGTTGCAGCAGCGCAACGAGGAACTGTTCGACTGGAACCGGCGTCTCGAGGACCTGGTGGCCGAGCGCACCGAGGCGCTGCACCGGGTCAACCAGGCGCTGGCCTCGAAGATGGCCGAGGCCCAGCGCCTGAGCGAAATCGATCCGCTCACCGAGCTGTACAACCGGCGCAAGTTCGAGCAGTGCCTGCACCATGAATGGATGCGCCGGCAGCGCCATGGACGCGCGACGGCACTGGTGATGATCGATGTCGATCACTTCAAGCGGATCAACGACCTGTTCGGCCACTCCACCGGCGATCGCGTGCTGGTCGCCTTCGGCCGCCTGGTCGCCAGCGAGCTGCGCGAGGTCGACGTGCTGGCGCGCTGGGGCGGCGAGGAGTTCATCCTGCTGCTTCCGGAAACCGGCCTGGAGGCCGCGGCGGCCTTGGCCGAACGCCTGCGCCAGCGGGTTCGCTCGCAGTCCTTCGAGATGGGCGAGCGGTTGACCGCCAGCTTCGGCGTCGGCGTGCTGAACGATGGCGAGACCCTCGACCTGCTGCTGTGCCGGGTGGACGACGCCCTCTATCGGGCCAAGCAGCGTCGCGATTGCGTGGCCTGTTGCTGAAGGTCAGCCTGGCGGCAGCACCAGGCTGACCTCGCCGAGCCGGGCGCCGGACGGCCCGAAGCTGCGCTCGATCATCTCCCGCGTGCCGTCGGCGTGTACCCGTACGACGCTGCTGGCGCGAGTGCCGTAGCTCGGGCTGGCGATGAACACGCTGGAGAGCAGACGTTCCGTGGCCAGACCCACGCCGGTATCCGGCAACTGGCTGTCGGCGGCCGGCGCTGCGTCGGCCAGCAGCTCCAGCAGGGCCTGCGGATGCGGCTCGGCAAGCCGCTCGGCGAGGGCGGCGCGAGCCTTGAGCAGCTTCGGCCAGGGCGTATCGAGGGCCGCGTTGGACAGCCCGTAGACCCCCGCCGGCAGCAGGCGCGGTGGCCCTACGCGGGGGTTGTAGTGCCAGAGCTGATGGCGATCGCCAATGAGCAGGTTGAAGCCGGAATAGTCCGCAGCGCGCCCGGCGACCTGCGCCAGGTAGTCGGCCGGGTTGCCGCCGCCGCGCAGGAAGTCCGCCACCAGTTCGCCACGGGAGCGCTTGCCGAGAGCCTGCGACGGATCGCGGACGTTGGTCAGGGCGGCGAAACGGCCGGCCGGGCCGAGCCCCAGCCAGGTGCCGCCGGCCTCCAGGTCGCGTCCGGCGAATACCCCCTCGGCGTCCTCCCAGGCCGCCAGCGGCAGGCTCGGGCGGGCATAGAACTCGTCACGGTTGGCGGCGACCAGCAGCGGCAGGGCGTGCCCCGGTTGCCAGGCGAAGACGATCAGGCACATGCGCGATCCTTGGGATGGGCTGGCCGTCAGGCTAAAGGCATCCGCCATCGCCGTTCAAGCACGACGCCTGCCGCGCGGCGCGCAATTCCGTTACCATGCCGGCTTTCCAACGGGGGCGTGCATGGAGTTTCTCCTCTATATCGTGCTGGGCGCCTGTGCCGGCGTGCTGGCCGGACTGTTCGGCGTCGGTGGCGGCCTGATCATCGTCCCGGCGCTGGTCTTCAGCTTCACCGCGCACGGTTTCGGCGGCGACGTCCTGACCCAGATGGCGGTCGGCACCTCCCTGGCGACCATCGTCTTCACTTCGATCAATTCCATTCTCGAACACCATCGGCGCGGCGCGGTGCGCTGGCCGGTGTTCGCCTGGATGACCCTCGGCATCCTCATCGGCAGTGCCCTCGGCGCGCTGACCGCGGCGCAGATCAAGGGGCCGCTGTTGCAGAAGATAATCGGGGTGTTCGCCATCCTGGTCGCTTTGCAGATGGTTCTCGATCTCAAGCCAAAGGGTAGCCGCGAGGTGCCCGGCAAGGGCGGCCTGACCCTGGCCGGCGCGGTGATCGGCTGGGCCTCGGCGATCTTCGGCATCGGCGGCGGTTCGCTGACCGTGCCTTTCCTCAGTTGGCGCAGCGTGCCGATGCAGCAGGCGGTGGCGACTTCCTCGGCCTGCGGCCTTCCTATCGCCATTTCCGGCGCTCTGTCGTTCATCGCGGTCGGTTGGCACAACCCGCAGTTGCCGGAGTGGAGCCTGGGCTACGTCTATCTGCCGGCGTTGGTCGGCATCGCCGCCACCAGTATGCTGTTCGCCCGCTTCGGCGCGCGCCTGGCGCATCGTTTGTCGCCGCGCGTACTCAAGCGACTGTTCGCCCTGCTGCTGTTCAGCGTGGGCATAAGTTTCCTGACCCCCGATCTCGCTTTTCTGTCGTAGGAGTTATCGATGCTGACGTATCCCCAGATCGATCCGGTTGCGCTGGCCGTCGGCCCGCTGAAGATCCACTGGTACGGGCTGATGTACCTGATCGGGATCGGCGGCGCCTGGCTGCTGGCGTCGCGCCGGATGAAGCGCTTCGACCCGACCTGGACCAAGGAGCGCCTTTCCGACCTGGTCTTCTGGGTCGCCTGCGGCGTGATCCTCGGTGGCCGCCTGGGCTACGTGCTGTTCTACAACCTGGACGAGTACATCGCCAACCCGACGCTGATCTTCGAGGTCTGGAAAGGCGGCATGTCCTTCCATGGCGGCCTGCTCGGCGTGATGCTGGCGGTCTGGTGGTTCGGCAAGCGCCATGGCAAGAGCTTCTTCCAGCTGATGGACTTCATCGCCCCGCTGGTGCCCATCGGCCTGGGCGCCGGGCGCATCGGCAACTTCATCAACTCGGAACTGTGGGGCAAGGTCAGCGATGTGCCCTGGGCCATGGTCTTCCCCAACGGCGGCCCGCTGCCGCGGCATCCCTCGCAGCTGTACCAGTTCGCCCTGGAAGGCGTGGCGCTGTTCGTCATCCTCTGGCTGTTCACCCGCAAGCCACGGCCGACCGCCTCGGTCTCCGGCCTGTTCGTGCTGTGCTACGGGATCTTCCGCTTCGTCGTCGAATTCGTCCGCGTGCCGGATGCCCAGCTCGGCTACCTCGCCTGGGGTTGGCTGACCATGGGCCAGGTGCTCTGCGTACCGATGGTGCTGGCCGGCATTGCCCTGATGGTCTGGGCCTACCGCCGCGACGCGGCGCAGCCGAAGGCGGCCTGAGCCGCTTTTCGTGCCCGGGGCGGATAACGTCGCAGGCGTCATCCGCTCCGGGCAGCCGGCTTTCCGCTCCAGGGCGTGCATGGCTTGCGCCGGTCGCGCCGAACTGGCGATGCCGGCCCCGTCGCCGTAGACTTGGCCATCCTTCTGTCATCCCTCGGTGGGAGCCGCCATGTCGGCGCCGCACCGATATCGATCCGAGCCTCCGATGAAACAGTACCTCGACCTGATGCGCCACGTGCGCGAGCACGGCACCTTCAAGAGCGACCGCACCGGCACCGGCACCTATAGCGTGTTCGGCCACCAGATGCGTTTCGACCTGGCCGCGGGCTTCCCCCTGGTGACCACCAAGAAGTGCCACCTCAAGTCGATCGTCCACGAGCTGCTGTGGTTCCTCAAGGGCTCCACCAATATCGCCTACCTCAAGGAGCACGGCGTCTCGATCTGGGACGAGTGGGCCGACGAGAACGGCGACCTCGGCCCGGTGTATGGCTACCAGTGGCGCTCCTGGCCGGCGCCGGACGGCCGCCACATCGATCAGATCGCCAACCTGATGGCGATGCTGAAGAAGAATCCGGACTCGCGCCGGCTGATCGTCTCCGCCTGGAACCCGGCGCTGATCGACGAGATGGCCCTGCCGCCCTGCCACGCGCTGTTCCAGTTCTACGTCGCCGACGGCAAGCTCAGCTGCCAGCTCTACCAGCGTTCGGCGGACATCTTCCTCGGCGTACCCTTCAATATCGCCAGCTATGCCCTGCTGACCCTGATGGTGGCGCAGGTCGCCGGCCTGCAGCCGGGCGAGTTCATCTGGACCGGCGGCGATTGCCACCTGTACGCCAACCACCTGGAGCAGGCCGACCTGCAGTTGACCCGCGAGCCGCTGCCGTTGCCGAGCATGAAGCTGAATCCCGAGGTGAAGGATCTGTTCGACTTCCGCTTCGAGGACTTCGAGCTGGTCGGCTACGAGGCCCATCCGCACATCAAGGCACCGGTCGCGGTCTGACCCTTCGGCGGAGCCGTCGGCTCCGCTCAACCGAACAGGCGGCGGTACCAGGGAAGCGCGCGCCAGTCCCGCAAAGCCCGCTCCGCATCTTCTGCGCGTTGCAGCGCCTGCTCCAGGGCCTGCTCCAGCGGTGCGACCGGATGGCTCATGGCGTGGCCATGGCAGAGCTGGAAGTCGTCCAGCAGGTTCGGCGGTAGCGCGAAGGCGCCTTCCAGGCGGGCCTGTTCCTCCGCCAGGTAATAGCCGTTAAGGCCGTCGAAGTGGACGAAACGGTAGCCCGCGGCGAGCAGCGGCGCTTTCCACTCGGGGTCGTGGTCGAACGGAGTTTCCGCGAGGATCAGCCACGGGCGCCAGCGGTTCAGGTCGAGGCCGCGGAGCACCGCGCCTTCCAGCCCTTCGACGTCGATCTTGAGGAAGTGGATCGGCCCTTCGACATGGGCCGCGCAGATCGCGTCCAGGGTGCTGACCATCACTTCGCGCGGAGTGGCCGTGCAGCCCTCGGCCTGGCGCTGGCGGGCTAGCTCGGGGTCCAGGGTGGAGAGACCCGAGGCGGCCATCTCGTAGAGCGTGGCGCGGCCTTCGCGCTCGCCAATGGCGAGGTTCAGGTTGAGGTCTTCCGGCCGTTCCCGCTCCAGCTCGCGGTGCAGGTGGGGCAGCGGTTCGATGTTGATGCCGCGCCAGCCGCGCTCGTAGAACGCCAGGGTGACCGAGTCGATCCGCGGGTGGTTGGCGCCGACGTCGATGTAGAACCCCCTGGGGAAGAGTTTCAGGGCCCGCCAGAGTCGGACGTCTTCCAGGTTCTGCGCGTAGGAAACGAAGGGCATGGGCCTACCTCTTGGGCGATCGTCGCCCAGTCTGTCATTCCCCGCGTCCGCTCTCCAGCAATTCGGCCAGCGCGTCGATCTGTTCCTGGCGGTCGCTGCCGCCCACCCGCCTGCCGTTCAGCGACGACCACTCCGGATGCGCGCGCGCCTTGCGCAGTGCTTCCGGCAGCTTGCCTTCGCGCCACTGCTTGTCTTCCGGGGTTTCCAGGCGGATCGCCTCGACCGCCGCGTGGCCGCGCGTTTGCAGGGCTGCCAGGAGCTGCCGTTGGCGCAGCGCGAGCAAGCGCAGCACGGCGTCGTTGACAGTCAGCTCGCGGGCGCCCTTGAGCTTGCCGAGCAGGCGCGAGCCGTAGTGGCCGACGGTCTGCCAGGCGCCGCCGGCGAGGGCGCCGAGGGCGGCGGCGGCGCCAAGGGTGACGCCGCCCACCAGCAGGTCGATGCCGGCGCCGGCCGCGGCACCGGCTGCAACCCCGCCGCCGAGGCGGATACCGAGTTGGCGCAGGGTCTCCGGATTGAACAGATCGTCGCCCCAGCGGCCGTCGAGCAGCGGCAGGTCGGCGGCGCGGGCGTCGTCCCTGGCGAAGGCGTAGAGCCGCAGCAACGCTTCCACGCAGGCCTGCTCGCGCTTGCGCACCTGCTGGTGCAGGTCGCGGGTGGCTTCCTGCACGGCGCTTTCGCCGCCGGGCACCAGGCGCCGACAGGCGGCGACGTCAACCAGCAATTCGGCGATCAGCCGTTGCCCGGCGCGCAGGCGCGCGGCGGCCTGGGTCTCATGGTCGGCGATCAGCCGGTCGAGTTGCGGCCGGGCGCGCTCCAGCAGCAGCGCCAGGCTCTCGTAGAGGCGCCGTTCGCCGTCCAGCGGCGGCGCCACGCTGTCGAAACGCACCAGGGCGTGCAGGCCCAGGCGAGCGAGGGCGGCGCGCCACTCCTCCTCGCGATGCTGCGGGCTGGCGACGAAGTTCAGCACCGGCAGCAGCGGCCGGCCGCAGCCGGCAAGCACCGCCAGTTCGTCGCGATACTTGGCCAGCACCGGTTCGCGGGCGTCGATCACGTAGAGCCCGGCGTCGGAGGCGAGCAACTGGCGGACCACCTTGGCTTCCTGTTCGAAACGCCCGCGCGCTTCGTTGCTGTCCAGCAACCGCGCCATGCGTTCCGGGCCATCGAGACGCTCGCCGGGGCGCTCCAGGGCGTCCAGGTAGTCGAGCAGGGCGATGGCGTCTTCCAGGCCGGGCGTGTCGTAGAGTTCCAGCAGCGCTTCGCCGTCCACCGACAGCCTGGCGCCCTCGACGTGGCGGGTGGTGCTGGGGCGATGGGAGACTTCGCCGAATCCGCGGTCGCGGGTCAGGGTGCGCAGCAGCGAGGTCTTGCCGGTATTGGTGTGGCCGACCACGGCCAGGATCAGCGGCTCAGTCATGGCCGGTCTCCAGCCAGGCCAGCGGCGAGGTCTCGCCGTGCGGCAGTTGCAGGCGTTCCAGGGCGGCGTGCCAGTCACCCAGGCGGTCGCTGTCGAGCGCTTCGCCGGGCGGAGCCTGGAGCAGCCAGATGCGGGTGCTGGCGGCGCAGCGGGCGAGTTCGCCGAGCAGTGCCAGGGTGCCGCGGTCCGGCGAGCGACGCGGGTCGCAGGCGATGGCCAGGCGCGCCGGCGGGTAGCGGGTCAGTTGTTCGAGCAGGCGACGGCGCTGCTGGCCGTCGTCGAGGATGCCGGCGTCGGCGACGCCTTCGGCGAGCTTCGGCGGCCAGGGCCGGCGATCGTCCAGCTCCACCGCCACCAGCACCGCTCCGGCGGCTTCCTGGCCGGACTGGCCGCCCTGCGGCTCCGGCAGCCAGTCCGGTGCCGCGTCGCTGACGCCGAGGCGTTCGCTGGCCGGCATCAAGCGTTCGCGCAGCAGGCTGTAGCCTGGGTCGTCGAGGTCCAGGTCGAGGTCGGCCAGGCCGCGTTTCCAGCGCCACAGGCAGAACAGACCGAGCAGCGCGCGCGGCAGGACCCCATAGACCAGCAGTACGCCTACCAGCCAGCCGGCCCAGGCGTGCCGTGCGGCTTCGCTGGCCAGGGCGGCGTCGCCGCTGGCGCGGATCAGTTCGGCGTCCGGCAACGGGAAGCCAAGCAACGCCGGCAGGGCGCCGAGCGCCTGGGTGAGGGCGATGAAGGTATCGCTGCCGAGAATGGTGGTTTCCCAGACGAAACCGTAGCGGCGGGTCGCCAGCAGGCCGAGGAGCATGGCCAGCGCGGTCAGCAGGCCGAGCAGCCAGAGCCCGTGGACCAGCGCGCCGAGGCCCCAGCGCGCCAGCCTGCGCCGGCCGAGCAGGACCAATAGCGCCGGCGCCAGGTGCGCGGCGCGGGCATCGCGCGCCAGCTTGCCGCTGAGCCACAGCCAGAGCCGGCCGAGCGCGCCCGCGGCCTCGCCGCCGGCGAGCAGGCCGAGGGCCCAGCCGAGCAGGGTCAGCAGGTGCAGGCCGAGGAGGCTGGCCAGCGCCCAGAACACGTTGACCGGGCGCTGGCCGTCGCCAAGCGCGGCGAAGGCCAGTCCGGCGCCGCTGGCCAGGGCCAGCACCAGCAGCAGGGCCAGCGCCAGCCGCGAACCCTGGCGCCAGGTCCGCTGGGCGTCCAGCAGGCCCTCGCGGCGGCCCAGCCAGTGGGCGCGGGTGAGAATACGGCGCGGCAGGGAACCGCCCTGGGCCAGCGCCTGGCGAAGCGCCTCGCTGTCTTCCAGCGGACCGGCCTGCTCCTCGCGCAGGCGAACGGCCTCGGTCAGCCAGAGGGCGTCGAGGCCGGGATGCGTCGTGTGACTCAAGTCACCTCCTGTGTCGATTTCCCTGCCGAGCGTGAATCGTGCCCGGCCAACGGCGTCTGATCAGCGCCAAACATAGCAAAAAGCGCCCCGGCGGCTCATGCTGGCTTGCCAGCCGGCTGGCGGCGGGGTGTGGGATTTTGACTGGCGCCGTGGCGAAAGCGTTCGGCGCCGGTAGCGAGAGGAACACTGAGATGAAGGTAGTACGCCGATACCCCCTGGCGCTGTTGCTGGGGATGGCGGGCGCGCTGGCCGACGAGTTGCCCGATGGCTCCTTGCTGCAACGCTATGGCGTGCAGGCCGACCAGTTGCCGACCCTGGCGGCGGATCCGCCGTCGCGCAAGGAGGAGAAGGAAACGCCGTCGCGCTTCCGGGTGGAGCCGGAGCAGCCCTTGGTGACCTTTGGCGTCAACGACCACAAGAACGTGGAGCCCACCGGCAACCCGTCGATCGACGCCATGCACGAGCGCGATCGGCGGATCTGCCGGAACATCAGGCGGCAGGCGCTGGAGAAGGGCAAGGCACAGCCCTTCGACGGCTACATCGAGTGTCCATGAGGCCGGCGCCCGCGTACGAGCGCCGATCGGGCTGCGTCAGCGCTGCTCGCGCAGGCGCACGGCGACGTCCGGCTGGTCGCTGAACAGGCCGTCGATGCCGGCGTCGAGGTAGGCCCTGATCTCGCCGGCCAGGTCGCCGCGCGACTGCGGGTTGCCGTCGGCGCTGCGGAACTCCGCCGGAAGGAAGCTGTTTTCCGCGCGGAAGGTGTAGGGATGCACCTTCAGCCCGGCGGCGTGGGCGTCGCCGACGAAGCGGGTCGGCTGGCCGAGGTTGCCGTTGGCATCGCGAGGAATCACGTAGCTCTTGTCCGGACCGACCCCGTAGGCGTAGCGCGCCACCTGGCGCAGGCCCTTGGCGGTGGCCATCTCGGCGTAGGTCAGGCTGCCGCCGCTGGCCTGCTGGTCGTAGGGCTGGCCGCTGCCGTAGAGCTGGACCAGGCGGATGCCGGTGAGGCGCTTGAGTTCCTTCAGGTTGTTCACCTCGAAGGACTGGATGAATACCGGCGCGCGCGGACCGAGGTAGCCGTTGCGGTGCAGGGTCTTCACCAGCGGGCGTTCCATGGCCAGGCCGAGGCGCTGGAAGTGGGTGCCGTGCTTGATCTCGGGGTACAGGCCGATGGTGCGCTGCTGGCTGATCTGCAGGCTTTTCACCAGGTCGATGATCTCCTGCAGGGTGGGGATCTCGAAGGTGCCGTCCAGGCGCGCATTGCCCGGGCGGATCGTGGGGATGCGCTCGATGGCGCGCAGGGTCTTCAGTTCGGCGAGGGTGAAGTCTTCGCTGAACCAGCCGGTGAGTTCCACTCCGTCGACTTTCTGCGTGCGCTTGCGGTCGGCGAATTCCGGGTGCTGGGCGACATCGGTGGTCAGGCCCAGTTCGTTGTCGTGGCGGGCGACCAGCTTGCCGTCGCGGGTCATCACCAGGGCCGGCTCGACGTAGTCGGCGCCCATCATCACCGCCAGGGCGTAGGCGCCCAGGGTGTGTTCCGGTACGTAACCGCTGGCGCCACGGTGGGCGATGACCAGCGGCGAGCGTTCGTCGCTGGCCGGGTGGCGAACGGAGGCCTGGCCCTGGGCCCAGTCGATGGCGCGTTGTACGTTGCCGGTGTCGGCGTGGGCAGCGCTGGCCAGGCCAGCGGCGAGCATCAGGCAGGCGGCGCCGAGGTGGCGGCGCAGGAAGGCTGGTTGCATGACGGGTCCTCGTCGGCGGTTCGGGAGTGTTCCAGTCCAGCAGAGTGACGCAGCCAGGTGATACTTCTTTGCCCGTTTCGCGACATTCCCGTGACAATCGCCGCCAGCGTGACGACGTCGGCGTTTTCCCGGCCAATCCAACGAAAGGGGCGGACGGCCGGGGCAGGGTATAGGGTGACGGCGCTCGCATAACAATAAGAGGATCGGTGATGGCTTCCGCGCAACCTGCCTCCGCGTTTCCCTGCCTGTTGCTGGGCGCCTGGCTGGCCTTCGATGCCCACGGTGGCGGCCAGGCCGTGGCGCCGCCGGCCCGTGTCGAAGCGCGTGTGCCGACGGCCGCTACCGATGACTGGGGGCGCCAGCCGGACAGCCTGATGAGCGCCGTGCCGCCGCGTACGCTGGAGGCGAGCGTCGGCGCCCGCGGCTCGGGATCGGCGAGTTCGCGACTGTGGATCGCCGATACCGACTTCCGCCTGCACGACGACATCGGTTTCTTCATCCAGCGCATGCTGATCCGCATGGAACCGACTCGTCCCGGCGCGCCCTTGTCGCTCGACGATCCGACGGCGATGGTGGCGCGGATCCAGGCCGGCGAGATATTCGTCAGCGACGCCACCCTGGCGACCCTGCTCAACCAGGACCTCGCCGCGTCCCGCGCGGCCGTGCGCAACCTCAGGATGAGCACCCGCAAGGACGGCCAGGAAGTGCGTGGCGAGTTGTTGCGCAAGGGGCGCTGGCGGCCGCTGCGGATGCTCACCGAGATCGAGCTGAGCGGTCCGCTGGAGGTGACCCTGGTACCCCGGCGGATCTTCGTCGACGGGGTCGAGGTCACTTCGTCGCTGGCGGCGGCCTCGATCGAGATGTCCGAGGTGCTGAAGCTGAAGACCCGGCACATGGAGCTGGTCGGCAACCGCATCCGCGTCGACCTCGACGGTTTGTTCCCGCCGCCGCGCCTGGACTTCCGCGTCAGTCGCCTGGCCCTGGCGGACGGCGGCATGCAACTCGCCCTCGGCGACTCCCTGGCCGACCTGCAATGGCCGGCATTACGGGCGCCGGACAGCTACATGTTCATCGAGGGCGGCGATATCAAGATGGCGCGCACCGTGCTGGTCAAGGCCTACGCCTTGTTCACCAGCCTCAGCCCGGGGCAGCCGCTGCTGTTCAATCTCTACGACTACCGGCGGCAACTGCAGAACGGCGTGATCCGCCTGCGCGAGGACGGCATGGTGCAGATCGCCGTGTCGCCGGTGAAGGCGCCGGCGCCGCTGGAGGCACGGCTGTGAGCCGGCGTCCGTGGGGCGTGCTGCTTGGCTGTTGCCTGTTGGCGGCCAGCGCGGCCCAGGCCGAAAGCGCCATCGACCGGCAGCAGCGCGAACTGGCCCTGCTGCGCGAGGGCTGGTACCGGCAGGTCCCGCCGGCGCCGGTGCCGCTGCCCATGCGTACGGCCGGGCCGGCGGATTCCGGCCAGGATGGCGTCGGCATACTGCTGCGCAACGTGGACATGTATCTGCGCGGCAACATCGGTTTCCACGTGCCCGAGGTGAAGGGCTGGCTGGTGCCGAACCGGGTCGGCCAGCCGGTGGACTTCGACCGCCCGCAGGACATGCATTTCCAGGTGATGGAGGGCGAGGTGCTGCTCAGCACGCGGCAATTGGCCAACCTGTTCAACGAGCACATCCTCGCCTACGACGGGACCATGTTGAAGGACTTCCGCATGAGCAGTGCGGCGGGACGCCTGGAGGTGGAGGGACGGGTGCGTCCGCTCGGCGTAGGGCCCTGGCTGCCGCTGCGGCTGGGCGGCGGCGTGGAGGTGGACGCGGCCAGCGGCGCGCTGGTCTATCGGCCCGACCAGTTGAAGGTGATCGGTCTGCCGCTGTACGGGGCGATGAGCCTGGTCGGCTTGCCGATGTCGGCGCTGGTCAGCCTCGATCGGCCGGGGGCGAGCCTGGTCGGCAGCGCCATGCGCCTGGACTACCGCAAGGTCTTCCCGCTGCTGGGCATCGACGGCCACGTACAGGAGGCCTGGCTCGACGACCAGGGGCTGCACCTGCGTTTCTCCCAGGCGCCCGGCCAGCCGTCGCCGGTGTTCAGCCCGCCGGCCGCGGCGGGCCCATCCTTCCTCTGGCTACAGTCCGGCGACCTGAAGATCTTCGAAATCCTCATCACCTACGCCCAGGTGCTGCTGAAGACCGAGACCCCGGACCAGGTGCTGACCTTCAACCTGCAGGACTACCGCAAGGTGCTGGCGACCGGCACCACCCAGGTCAACGAGGATGGCACCTTCTTCATGCAGGTGCCGCCGTATGCCAATCCCTTGTAGGCCGGGCCTGGAGTCCGCCGGCGCGAGTGTTTATCCTCGCGCCTTTGTCCTTCCACGATGAGGTAACCCCATGGCACGACCGCTGGCGATGATCGCCGCCCTTGGCGAGAACCGCGCGATCGGCATCGACAACCGCCTGCCCTGGCGCCTGCCGGCCGACCTCAAGCATTTCAAGGCGATGACCCTCGGCAAGCCGGTGATCATGGGGCGCAAGACCTGGGACTCGCTGGGTCGGCCGCTGCCGGGCCGGCTAAACCTGGTGGTCAGCCGCCAGGCCGGCCTGGCACTGGAGGGTGCGGAAGTGTTCGCCAGCCTGGACGCCGCGCTGGCGCGCGCCGAGGCGTGGGCGCAGGCGGAGGACGCCGACGAACTGATGCTGATCGGCGGCGCCCAGCTCTATGCCGAGGCCTTGCCGCGCGCCGCGCGTCTCTACCTGACCCGGGTTGGCCTGGCGCCGGAGGGCGACGCCTTTTTCCCCGAGATCGATGGCGCGGCCTGGCGC
>NZ_SCND01000119.1:0-15312 GCF_005503585.1 Pseudomonas sp. 2VD | reverse complement strand
CGCTCACCCTGCTGGCGCGCAGCGGCGGGTTCTACGAACTGTACCGGCGCGACCCATGCCACCCCGGATTCGGCCAGTTGCTGGCCAGCCGCCTGACTTTCGCCACGGCCGCCGATTACCTGGCGGCCCTGCCTTCCCAGCCCACTTCCGGAAAACCCGCATGATTGACTACATCCGCGATGGCCAGGCGATCTATCGCCAGTCGTTCGCCACCATCCGCGCCGAAGCGAACCTCGCCGGCATCCCGGCCGACCTGGAAAAGCTCGCGGTCAGGGTGATCCACGCCTGCGGCATGGTCGACGTGGTCGACGACCTGCGCTTCTCGCCCGGCGCCGGCGCCGCCGGCCGCGCCGCGCTGGCCGCCGGCGCGGCGATCCTCTGCGACGCGCGGATGGTCGCCGAAGGCGTGACCCGCTCGCGGCTGCCCGCCGCCAACCGGGTGATCTGCACCCTCAACGAAGCGGACGTGCCGGCGCTCGCCACGGAACTCGGCAATACCCGCTCGGCGGTGGCCCTGGAGCACTGGCGCGAGCACCTGGAGGGCAGCGTGGTGGTGATCGGCAACGCGCCGACCGCGCTGTTCTACCTGCTGGAAATGCTCGACGCCGGCGCGCCGAAACCGGCGCTGATCCTGGGCTTCCCGGTCGGCTTCGTCGGCGCCGCGGAATCCAAGGAGATGCTCGCCGCCGATAGCCGCGGGGTGCCCTACGTGATCGTCCGCGGTCGCCGTGGCGGCAGCGCCATGGCCGCCGCGGCGGTGAACGCCCTGGCCACGGAGCGCGAATGATGAGTGTCGTGAAGGGCCGCCTGCTGGGCCTGGGCGTCGGGCCCGGCGATCCCGAACTGATCACCCTCAAGGCCCTGCGCCTGCTGCGCGCGGCGCCGGTAGTCGGCTATTTCGTGGCCAAGGGCAAGAAGGGCAACGCCTTCGGCATCATCGAGGCGCACCTGGACCAGGCCCAAGTGCGCCTGCCGCTGGTCTATCCGGTGACCACCGAGAAGCTGGAACCGCCGCTGTGCTACGAGACCATCATCAGCGATTTCTACGACACCGCCGCCGAACAGCTGGCCGCGCACCTGGACGCCGGCCGCGACGTGGCGGTGATCTGCGAGGGCGACCCGTTCTTCTACGGTTCCTACATGTACCTGCACGACCGCCTGGCGACGCGCTACGAAAGCGAAGTGGTGCCTGGCGTTTGCTCGATGCTCGGCGGCGCGGCGGTGCTCGGTGCGCCGCTGGTGTACCGCAACCAGAGCCTCTCGGTGCTCTCCGGAGTGCTGCCCGAGGAGGAGTTGCGCCGGCGCCTGGCGGATGCCGACGCGGCGGTGGTGATGAAACTCGGACGCAATTTCGACAAGGTCCGCCGCGTGCTGGTCGAGCTTGGCCTCGAGCGCCGCGCGCTGTACGTCGAGCGGGCGACCATGGCCAACCAGCGGATCGTGCCGTTGGAACGGGTCGAGCCGATGGCCTCGCCGTACTTCTCGCTGATCGTCGTCCCCGGCGACAAGTGGCAGGGAGGGGCCGGCGGTGAGTGACGCCCAGCAGGTTCCGGCCATCGTCATCCTCGGCCAGGGCGCGCTGGATACCGCGCGGCGGGTCCAGGCGCGCTATCCCGGGGCGCTGGTCCACGGGCTCGCCGGGCGGGTCGAGGCCGACCGTTCCTATACGGACTTCGGCGACACCCTGCGCGAACTGTATTGCGCCGACCGCCCGATCGTCGCCCTGTGCGCCGCCGGCATCGTCATTCGCAGCCTGGCGCCGTTGTTGCAACGCAAGGGAGCGGAGCCGCCGGTGCTGGCCCTGGCCGAGGACGGCAGCGCGGTGGTGCCGCTGCTCGGCGGGCTGGCCGGGGTCAACCGGCTGGCGCGGGAAATCGGCGAGGTGCTGGCCGTGGCGCCGGCGATCACCACCAGCGGCGAGCTGCGCTTCGGCACCTGCGTGCTCAACCCGCCCGCCGGTTATGTCCTGGCCGACCTGGAGCAGGGCAAGCGCTTCGTTGCCGATTTGCTCGGTGGCCAGCCGGTGCGCGTCGAGGGTGCCGCCGGCTGGCTCGACGCGGCCCGTTTGCCGCGCGACCCGGCGGCGGCGCTGGCGATTCACGTGACGCCCTCGGCGCGTGCGCCGCGGGCCGAGGAACTGCTGATCCATCCGCGCTGCGTGCTGGCGGCGCTCGAACCTGCCGACGCGGCGGCGGACGCGGTGCGCCAGGCGCTGGTCGATGCCGGCCTGGCCGCGGCGGCGCTCGGCGGCTTGCTGGCCGACAGCGCGCGGATGGCCGATCCGCGCCTGCAGGCCGCCGCCGATGCGCTCGGCGTACCGCTGCGCTTCCTGCCGCAGGCCGATCCCGCTGCGCGCCTGCGCCAGGCCTTGCCCGCCGCCGAGCAGGTCGGCGACCGGCTGGCGGTGGCCGCCGCGCCCTTGGCGATGGACCGCATCGGCCAGCGTCGCGGCCGACTCACGGTGATCGGCCTGGGGCCCGGCTGCGCCGAGCTGATGGTGCCTGCGGCGCGGCGCGCACTGGACGAGGCCGAGGACATCCTCGGCTACCAGACCTACGTCGACATGGCCGGACCCTTCCGCGCCGGACAGGTGCTGCATGGCAGCGACAACCGCGAGGAATTGCAGCGCGCCCGGCATGCCTTCGAACTGGCGGCGACGGGCAGGGCGGTGGTGCTGGTATCGTCCGGCGACCCCGGCGTGTTCGCCATGGCCGCCGCGGTGCTGGAAGCCCTGCATGGCGCTGGCGAGCCGGCCTGGGACGCGGTCGAGCTGCGGATCTTCCCAGGCGTCTCGGCGGCCCTGGCCACCGCGGCCAGGGCGGGGGCGCCTCTGGGCCACGATTTCTGCCTGCTGTCGCTGTCCGACAACCTCAAGCCCTGGGAGGTGATCGAGCGGCGCCTGGACCTGGCCGGCGCCGCCGACCTGGCGATGGCTTTCTACAATCCGATCTCGCGGGCGCGGCCCTGGCAACTGGGACGGGCGCTGGAGATCGTCGCCCGCCATCGTTCGCCGCAGACCCTGGTAGTGCTCGGTCGCGACATCGGGCGGCCCGGCGAGCGCCTGCTGCGCACCACCCTGGGCGAGCTGCGTGCGGAGCAGGTGGACATGCGCACCCTGGTGATCATCGGCTCGTCCACCACCTGCAGCTTCCCGCGTGCCGACGGCGAAGCCTGGGTCTACACGCCGCGCTGGTACCCATCGGAATAGCGGGGCGGGAGCGCGCGCGGAAATGTGGCAGACTGCTGCGCGCATCCCTGTACCGCGGAGCCTGAATCCATGTCCTTTCGCTGTTCCCCGTGCCGCCTGGCCGGCATCCTGCTGGCGGCGCTGTTCGTTCCGGGGCTGGCCGCGGCGGCCGGCTCCTGCGAGCGCCTGGTGGCCACCGGCAACCCGGAATACCCACCCTACCTGTGGCGCGACCCGCAGGATCCGAAGCGCCTGATCGGAGCCAATGCCGACCTGTTGCAGCGCCTGGGCAAGGAACTTGGCGTGCGCATCGACGTGCTCTACAGCGGCTCCTGGGAGAAGGCCCAGGAAGAGGTGACCAGCGGTCGCGCCGACCTGCTCGCCGGGGCCTACCTGACCCTGGCACGGCTCGGCAGCATGGACTACGTGCATCCGCCGTTCCTGATGACCAGCGGGGTGGTCTGGGTGAACAAGGACGCCGCGTTCCCGTTCATCGGCCGCGACGACCTGATCGGGCACAAGGGCAGCGTGCTGGCCGGCAGCAGCCTGGGCGAGGAGTTCGACCGCTTCGCCAAGGCCAGCCTCGACCTGAAGCCGGTGCCGAGCCTGACCCAGGGCTTGCAGGACCTGATGCTCAAGCGCAGCGAGTTCCTCCTCTACCAGGCGCTGCCCGGGCAGGCCCAGGTCGAGGCGCTGGGCATGGCCGACGACCTGGAGGCGCTGGAACCGGTGCTGAGCAGCGAGGGGCTGTACCTGACGCTGTCGCACAACTCCGCCTGCAACGATCCGTGGCTGCGCGGACAACTGGCGAAAAAGATGACAGAATTGTCGGCTGCCGGCGTTCCCGTAACGCTCTTGCAGGACAATCTCGAACGCTGGAAAGCCCAGCAATTGCCGGCTTCCGGCGCCAGTTCGACTACGCAGGAAAGTGACTTGTGAGCATTCGATGGATGATGGCCGCAGGCCTCGCCGCGCTGACCCTGAGCGGTTGTGCGAGCAACGACCCGGCTCCGCTGGAGCAGATGCGCCTGACCGAACAGGCGCTGGAGCAGGCCAAGGCGGTGGGTGCCACCGACGACGTGGCCGAGCTGAAACTGGCCCAGGACAAGTACGCCGCGGCGCAGATCGCGATGACCGCGGAGTCCTACAAGAAGGCGCGCCTGTTGGCCGAGCAGGCCGAGCTGGACGCACGCCTCGCCGAGTCCAAGGTGCTGACGCAGAAGAGCAAGGACCAGCTCGGCGAGCTGGACAAGAGCCTGAAACGTCTGCGCAAGCAACTGGGGGAGACCGACTGATGCCGGGCAAAGCGACTCTCTTCGCCACCCTGCTGGCCTGCGCCGCGCTGGCTGGCTGCGCCGACCACAAGCTCAGCGAACAGTCGCTGGCCAAGGCGCAGAGCGAGTTCGATCAGGTCAAGGAAGATTCCGACGTGCTCCGCGCGGCGCCCAAGGATGTGATCCGCGCCGGCGAATCGCTGGCCCGCGCCGAACGCCTGTCCAGCTACTGGGGCAGCAGCAGCGACGTGATCCAGTATGCCTACCTGAGCCAGCGCTACAGCGAGATCGCTCGCCAGCACGCCTTGCTCAACCTCAACCAGGAGCGCCTGACCCGCCTGCAACTGGAGCGCGAGCGCCTGCAACTGGCCCTGCGCGAAGCCAAGCTGCTCAGCGTGCAGGAGCAGGGCCAGCGCCTGAGCGAGGAGATCGCCAGTCTCAGCACCGAGGAAACCGAGCGTGGCCTGGTGCTCACCCTTGGCGACGTGCTGTTCGACTTCAACCGCGCCGAACTCAAGCCGGCGGCCAACCGCACCGCGCTGAAGCTGGTGCAGTTCCTCCAGCTCAATCCGCGGCGGGTGATCCGCATCGAAGGCTATACCGACAGCGTCGGCGACAGGCAGGCCAACCTCGACCTGTCGCGCGAGCGCGCCCAGGCGGTGGCCGACGTGCTCGCCGATCTCGGCGTGGATCCCGCGCGCATGCAGGTGGTCGGCTACGGCGAAGCCTTCCCGGTCACCGACAACGCCTCCAACCGGGGACGGGCGCAGAACCGCCGGGTGGAGATCGTCTTCTCCAACGACAAGGGCCAGCTCAGCGCGCCGCGCTGAGAACCGCGCCGCCGCGGGAAGCCCCGGTACCCCAAAGGGTCCGGGGCTTTTTTCGCCTGGCGAACCGGGTGGCGCCGGATTTCTCTGTCAGAACTTGCGCAAGAGCGGGCTATCATCGGGATCGAACTAGTTCGAGCGGCAATCCGTGCAGCATAAGCACCTTGTATTTCGTTATAACGAGTAGAGAGGCGCAATGAGTTCGAACGAAACCCTGCCGGGGCTGGTGATCGCCGATTCCTTCCCGGTCATGCAGTGGGCGCTGCAGCGCTACCTCAGCGAGGAGTGCGGACGCCAGGTGCTGGCGGTGGTCGGCGATAGCGACAGCCTGGTGGAGCGTCTGGCCGACCTGCCGCCGGAAAGCATCCTGATCACCGAGCTGGGCTTGCCTGGCCAGCGCAGCCGCGACGGTATCCACCTGGTGGAATGGCTGACCCGGCACTGCCCGCAAATGAAGGTGATGGTCTACTCGGTGTTCAGCGCGCCGTTGCTGGCCAAGGCGGTCCTGCGCAGCGGCGCCTCGGCCTACATCAGCAAGCGCAGCCCGCTGGAGACGTTGAAGGCGGCGCTGGAGTGCATGGCGCTCGGACAGACCTTCCTCGACCCCGGCCTGCACCCGCAGCGGCATACCGGCAAGCCGCTGAGCCCCACCGAGGTGGACATCCTCCGACGCCTGGCGCGTGGCGACACGGTCAGCGAGATCGCCCAGCGGACCATGCGCAGCGTGTCGACTATCAGCACCCACAAGAAGAACGCGATGGTCAAGATAGGCCTCAACAGTGACGCCGAACTGATCGCCCTGGGCGTGATGAACTGGCTCCACGAACTCGCCTGACCGGGGTTCGAAACATCTCGACCGCCAGTTGCGGAACAATCCTCGCCAGCCCCCGGGAGCCATCCCGCCGCAGCCGAGGAATCCGCATGATCCGCCAGCCCCGCTTTGCCCGTTTCGTCCTGCCGTTGTTGCTGAGCCTGTGCCAGCCGTCCTTCGCCGCCGAACTCCGCGCGGTTGCCGAAGCACGCCGCCAGGAACTCCTGCTGGAGGACTCGCCGGTGGCGTGCGGCGAGGCGGGCTGCACGGCGCGGGAAAGCCTCAGCCTGGTGGCATTGCAGGTGCAGGCCCGGGTTCTGGTCACCCGCCTCAGCCGCGATGACTTTTCCCCGACCTCCCGCCAGCCCGCCGCCGTCCCGGACTACCGCCTGTTCGGCGATCTCGGCCTGACGCCAAGCCCCTTCGCCTGGCAAGCGTCGACCGGCGAGAGCGCGGCGGCGGACGCGTTGCGTTTCTGACTTTCCCTATGGCCGCTCCCCAGGCGGCTCTTGGCGGACTGTTTCCCGCCCGCACCCGGCCGGTGGCGACCGACCGGGTTTTCTTTTCCTCGCAAACGCGCCGTCTCTGCGACCGACCCGTACAGTTTTGCGACTGTATGCCTGGTTGTCGGCCGAACTGTTCTGGAGCAGTTTCACGAATTGAGCTACTGTTTCGGTTCAATCGCCGAGGAAAACCCGCCATGACCAATCTGCTGCTTTACCAACGCATCGCCCAGCAGTTGGCCGAGGACATTCGCCGTGGCGTCTACCAGCCGGGCGAGCGGGTACCGTCGGTGCGCAAGCTCAGCACCCAGTTGAACGTCAGCCACGCCACCGTGCTGCAGGCCTACGCCACCCTCGAGGACCAGGGACTGATCCGTGCCCGTCCGCAATCCGGCTTCTACGTCCACCGCACCCCGGCACTGACCGCGCCGACCCCGGATATCGCGCGGGTCGAGCGTCCCGGCCTGGTCACCCGCAGCAGCATCATCAACCAGGTGCTCGCCGAGTCCCGCCGCGAAGGGGTATTCCCGCTCGGCGCGGCGGTGCCGCATGTGGACTACCTGCCGGTGCGCGCCTTGCACCAGCAACTGGCCAAGGTCACCCGCTTCCAGAGCCCACGGGCGTTCAGCTACATGTTCAGCCCCGGTTTCGAGCCGCTGCGGCGGCAGGTGGCGATCCGCATGCGCGACGCCGGCGTGGTGGTCGACCCGTCGCAGGTGACCATCACCCACGGCTGCGTGGATGCGATCCACATGGCCCTGCGGGTGCTGACCCGTCCCGGCGACCTGATCGCCACCGAGTCGCCGAGCTACTACGGCCTGCTGCAACTGGCCGACGTGCTGGGCCTGAAGGTCATCGAGATCCCCAGCGACCCGCGCACCGGGATCAGCCTGGAAGCGCTGCAACTGGCGGCCAACCAGTGGTCGATCAAGGCCTTGGTGCTGACCGCGCGGCTGAGCAATCCCTTCGGCGGGACGATTCCCGAGGATCGCCAGAAGCAACTGCTGAAACTGACCGCCGAACACAACATCGGGGTGGTCGAGGACGACATCTACGGCGAACTGATGTTCGACCAGGGCCAGGCGCGCTCGCTCAAGTCCCACGACCGCGACGGCCGGGTGATCTACTGCTCGAGTTTCTCCAAGACCATCTCGCCCGGCGTACGCATCGGCTGGATCATCGCCGAGCGCTACCAGGAGGAGATCCGTCGCTTGCAGACCTTCACCACCCATTCGGCCTGCACCGTGACCCAGATGGGCGTCGCCGCCTACCTGGAGAACGGCGGCTACGACCGCCACCTGCGCTACATCCGCCAGGAGTACCGGAAGAACATGACCGCCTACCAGTTGGCGGTGCAGCAGTACTTCCCGGAGGGGACGCAGATGACCCGGCCCAAGGGCGGCTTCATTCTCTGGGTCAGCCTGCCGGCCAAGGTCAACACCAAGGAACTCCACGTGCGGGCCCTGGAGCAGGGCATCAGCATCGCCCCGGGGCTGATCTTCAGCAACACCGAGCAGTTCAACAACTGCCTGCGGCTGACCTGCGGGATTCCCTGGAACCGCGAGGCGGAGCGGGCGATCATGACCCTCGGCATGCTTGCCGGGCAGCTTTGCCAGGAAGGCCTTATCGCCGCCTGAGCGCGAGGCGCTCCCCTGGCTGAGGGGCACCCCGCGACAGTCCGCGAAGAATTTTTCCGGGGATTAACCCGAATCCACCGACAGCTTCGTCTCAGCGGGTATTCTCCGCTGCACGACGAGGTCGTCTCGATGTTTTTCCCGGCTTCCATCCGGACCGGCACTTTCGCCGAACTGTCCGACGCTGGAAAATGTCTACCGATAGCCGCTCCGGTCGCGCTTCTGGCGACGGCCCGGGCGTTTCGTGGCGACGCCGATGCGCGCCGCGAAGGATGTGGCCGATGAGCCTGCTCTCGGTCGCCTTTGACACAGGACAGGAGTCGACCAGCGGCATGCATGCCTCCACCAGCGCCACGACGGCCGCCGGCAGCGACGAAACGCTGCTGGCGCGTTACCGCAAGGGCGACAGCGCGGCCTTCGAGGTGCTCTACCAGCGCCATCGGCAAGGTCTCTACCGTTTTCTCTGCGGCCTGGCCGGACAGACCGAACTGGCCGACGAGATCTACCAGGAAACCTGGCTCAGCCTGATCCGCAGCGAGAGCCAGCCGCAGGGCCGGGCGAGCTTCCGCACCTGGCTCTACCAGATCGCCCGCAACCGCCTGATCGATCATTGGCGCAAGCATGGCCAGCGCCAGCCGTTGCAGGACAGCTACGACGAACAGTTGCACGCGCAACCCGACCAGGGCGCCGGCCCCGAGCAGCAGCTCAGCCTGAGCCGCGACGGCGAGCGCTTGCAGAGCGCGCTGGAGACCCTGCCCGAGGAACAGCGCGAGGTATTCCTGATGCGCGCCCACGGCGAACTGGAACTGGCCGAGATCGCCACGCTCACCCAGTCGCCGCTGGAGACGGTGAAGAGCCGTTTCCGCTACGCGGTGCAGAAGCTGCGCCGGCTGCTGGCCGAGGAGGTGGCGGTATGAACCCACAGAAGCATTCCGCGAGCGTCGCCGAAGAGCAGATGCTGGCGCATTTCCGCGCCCACGCGCCGCAGCAGCCGGCGCCGGCGCTGGACCAGGCGATCCTCGCCGCCGCGCGACGCCAGGCGGCGCATGTCGAACCTGCCCGGCCCTGGTGGCGGCGCTGGCTGGAAGCCTCCCGCAGGCCGCGTTGGCAGGCGGCCTTCGCCAGCCTGCTGGGCGTGGCGCTGGTGCTGGGGCTGGTCAGCCACAACGTGCTGGACGACGCCGAGCGCCAGGCCCGGCCCGAAGTGGCGTTCAGCGATGTGCCCCTGCGCGACGGAGTCGCCGGGGCCGCTGCGGCGAAGCGGGCCATGCGCGCGCCGGCGGCGCCGGCTCCGCTGTCCGGCGAGATGTCGGAGTCC
Source organism: Pseudomonas sp. 2VD (assembly GCF_005503585.1). NCBI lineage: Bacteria > Pseudomonadati > Pseudomonadota > Gammaproteobacteria > Pseudomonadales > Pseudomonadaceae > Pseudomonas > Pseudomonas sp. 2VD. The sequence goes on along the minus strand of NZ_SCND01000119.1, from coordinate 5,758 downwards.
CCGGCCTTGCTGGCCAGCTACGCATCGTCCGGGGAGGCGCCGCAACTGATGGCCGAGGCCGCGCCGCCGGCTCCGGCTGCCCTGGCCGACCGACCGCCGGCCCAGGCCGCGCAGCAGGCGAAGGTCCAGGCGGAGCTGGCTGGCGACTTCGTCGCCCAGGCCAGGGGCAAGGCGGTTGCGGTGAAGCCGGAGGTGCTCGACGAGGCGCTCGGGGCGGTCCTTGCCCTGCGTGAGCAGGGCAAGACGGAGCAGGCCGCGACCCAGTTGGCCGAGCTGCAGAAACGTTTCCCCGGAGAGAACCTGGTGGAACGACTGGAACGCCTCGCGACGATAGCCGCGAGCGCCAAGAAACGGCCGTGACGACCATGGCCCGCGACGCCGTGATGGCGTCGCGGGCTGACATCAAGCGGTTATCCGTGCATGACAGGTTAGACATGGGGCGAACAACCGAGAGAGTGCCAGGATGACGATAGTGACCCCTTGCCTTGGTTGCAGTCTGCCGTCAGCATTGCCGCAATTGGCCATACCTGCGTGACTATGAAACGTCTTTGCCGAATTTGCGTCGTTGTTCTTTTCGGTTGCTTCCTGGCGGCCTGTGATGACGGCTCCAAGGCACCGGAAAAGAAAGCCCCGGAAGCACCGCCGCAGGAGCAGCGCGCCCCTGCCAAGCCAGTGAAGCCTGCACGAGCGGAGCCAGCGCCTGCCGTGCCTGCCGCGCCGAAAACAGCTTCGAAGAAGGTCGCGCCAGCCGCGGAGCAGGTTGCCGAACCCAAGCCGCCGGCCAAGCCGAAGCCTGCGGCTGCGCCGCCGAAGCCGGCCAGCAGGCCGGTCGCCAAGGACAAGCCGGCGCCGGCGAAGCGCGCTTCCACCGCTCGTCTCGACCCCGAGGTGCGCAAGCCGCTGCCGAGCGCCAAGCTGGACCTGCGCCTGCCGAAGGAACTGGTGCAGAAGATGGCGCCGCCCGGCACGGAAGAGACCCATAAGCCCAAGCCGCTGTTGCCGCCGATGTTCGAGGAAAAGGACGACAGCGACTTCCGCCTCAACGGCCAGTTGCTCTATCGCGACCGCGAACTGGGCGTGTCGCGGCCCCTGGAAGGGGCCGAGTTGCAGTTCGAGTTCCGCCAGTAGGCCGCCCCGGCGCTCAGAAGCGGTAGCGCTGCTCCTGCAACGCCTGGTACAGCTCCGCGTCCAACGGCTGGTAGCCGGCGCTGCCGGGCAACCTGACGAAGAGTTTGTCGCTCACCCGCGCGGGATCGTAGGCGTCGCGCTTGAGGTCGGTCTTCTTGTACTTGAAGGTGCCGGTGGTCTCGACTTCGCGCAGCAGGCGCAGGAACACCGGCGTGGCATAGGCCGGCAACTCGCGGTCGAGGTGCGCGGCGAGGGCCTCGCGGTCCAGTTCGACGCCATCGGCCAGGCGCAGTGCGGCCATCCCGCAGCGGCCGTTGGTGCCGGGAATCTCCACGCCGTAGACCACCGCATCCTCGACCCCGTCGAAGGCGCCGAGGGCGTTTTCCACCTCGGTGGTGGAAACGTTCTCGCCCTTCCAGCGGAAGGTGTCGCCGAGACGGTCGACGAACTGGGTGTGCTTGAAACCGATGTCGCGCATCAGGTCGCCGGTGTTGAACCAGGCGTCGCCCTTCTTGAACACGTCGCGGAGGATCACCGCTTCGCTCTTGGCCGGATCGGTGTAGCCGTCGAACGGCCACTTCGCGCTGATCTCGCTGATCAGCAGGCCGACCTCGCCCTTGCCGACCTTCTCCATGAAGCCCTTGGCGTCGCGCACCGGGCGGTCGTTCTCCAGGTCGTAGCGGACGATGGCGTAGGTGGCTGGGGAGAAGCCCACCGTATTGTCGAAATTGAATACGTTGGTGAAGCCGATGTTGCCTTCGCTGGAAGCGTAGAACTCGGTGATCCGCTGGATCTCGAAGCGTTGCTTGAACTCGGCCCAGATCGACGGGCGCAGGCCGTTGCCGATCATGCAGGTCAGGCTATTGCCGCGTTCCTCGGCGCACGGCGGCTGGTTCAGCAGGTAGCGGCAGAGTTCGCCGATGTAGCCGAAGCAGGTCGCCCGGTAGTGCTGCACGTCCTTCCAGAAACCGCTGGCGGAGAACTTGCGGCGCAGGGCCATGGCCGCGCCGCCGGCGAGCGCCGCGCTCCAGCAGACGGTCACGGCGTTGTTGTGGTAGCAGGGCAGGGTCAGGTAGAGCACGTCGTCGCGGCCCAGGCCCAGGCCGGAATGGCCGAAGCCGCCGTAGGCCTTGATCCACTTGCCGTGGCTCATGATCGAGGCTTTCGGCAGGCCGGTGGTGCCGGAGGTGTAGATGTAGAAGCAGGAGTCCTTGAGCCGCACCCTGCCGGTGTCCTCGAGGTTCTCCGAGGTCTGTCCCTGGGCCAGGCGCATCAGGTTGCGCCAGCCCATCGGCGGCGAGCCGGGATCGCCGAGGGTGTCGCCGTCGTCGACCCAGTAGCAATGGCCGGCGTTGCCGAGCACCTCCTGGCGGACTTCCTCGAACACCTCGCGCAACTCTTCGCCGACCACGAAGTGGCCGGGCTTCACCAGGTTCAGGCTGTGCACCAGGACCTTGCCGCGCTGGGTGGTGTTGACCAGTGCGCCGATGGCGCCGAGCTTGGCCAGGGCGGCGAGGATCGCCAGCAGCTCGACGCGGTTCTCCAGCATCACCGCGACCACGCTGCCGTGGCCTACGCCCTCGGCCTTGAAGGCGCGCGCCAGGCGATTGGCCCAGCCGTTGAACAGGGCGTAGCTGATCCGCCGCTGGCCGTCGAGCACCGCCGGGTTGTCCGGGTACAGGCGTGCCGCGCGCTCCAGCGCCCAGCCCAGGGACAGGCTCTTCTCGCGGTTACGGATCGCGGTGTAGTACAGGCCGCGCAGCATGCGCGGCACGCGGCCGAAGGTGGCAGGCAGGCGGGCAACGAAACGGTTGAAAGTGATCAGGTCGGCGTGGGTCATGGCTCTCGCGCTTTGTCGTTGTTGTGCGGGGCGTAGGACGCTCCCGCGACTCTAGACCGCAGCCGCCGCCTCGGCTATGACCGTTGCGCGGTCGCCCCGGGGCACTTCGGCAAATAGCCCGGAAGCCCGCCGCAGAGCACCGCGCGCCTTTCGTCGGAGACCTCAGTCGAGGAACAGGTCGGGCACCAGCGCGCCACCCTCCGGGTCGTAGCGGTACTGCTCGAAATCGCTCTGGCCGCGCTCGCGCAGCAATTCCTCGTCGACCAGCAGGCGCCCGCTGAGGCTGCGCCCCTCGCTGGTGAGAATGGCGTGCGCGGCGTCGGCCATGATCGCCGGGGTGCGCGCGCGGCGGAAGGCGTCACGGCTGCCCAGCTCGAACTCGATGGCGGCGGTGGCGATCATGGTCTTCGGCCACAGCGCGTTGACGCTGATGGCGTATTTCCCGAACTCCTCGTGCATCCCCAGGGTAAGCATGCTCATGCCGTACTTGGTGACCGTGTAGGGGCCGTGCTGGGCGAACCACCTGCCGGCCAGGTTGATCGGCGGCGACAGGCTGAGGATGTGGCCGTTGGCGCTCCTGCGCAGGTAGGGCAGGGCGGCCTGGCTGCAGACCAGCACCGCGCGGGTGTTGATCTGGTACATCAGGTCGAAGCGCTTGGGCTCCAGCTTCTCCACCCCGACCAGGCGGATCGCCCCGGCGTTGTTGACCAGCGCGTCGATCCCGCCGAAGCGTTCGGCGGCGCGGGCCATGGCCGCCGCCACGGCCTGCTCGTCGCGCACGTCGAGTTGCAGCGGCAGGGCCTGGCCGCCGGCGGCCTCGACCTCGGCGGCGACGCTGAAGATGGTGCCTTCCAGCTTCGGATGCGGCTCGGCGCTCTTCGCCGCGATCACCAGGTTGGCGCCATCGCGCGCGGCGCGCAGGGCTATCTCCCGGCCGATGCCGCGGCTGGCGCCGGTGATGAACAGGGTCTTGCCGTGCAGTGACATGGGCGTCTCCGTTTTCTTGTCGTTGTCGTTGCGGATGAGCGGCGGGTTGTCTCAGGCGTCGGCTTCCACCTCGACCAGCACCTGCCGGTTGCGCACCTGCTCGCCACGGCCGACCTGGACGCGGCGGACCACGCCGTCGACTCCGGCCTTCAGCGGGTGTTCCATCTTCATTGCCTCCAGCACCAGCAGCAGTTGGCCCTTGCCGACCCGTTCGCCCTCGCCGACCAGCACCTCGACGATGGCGCCGTCCATCGGCGCCTTGAGCGTGCCGGAACTGGCGCCGACCTGGGCGCTGGCGCCGGCGTGGGTGACGTCGAGCAGTTCGAGGTTGCCGCCGTGGCCGTATAGCCAGAGGCGCCCGCCGTCCAGGTGGTAGGCGTGGCGACGGCGAATGCCGTCGAGTTCGGCGCTGGCCCAGCGTCCGTCGCAGTCGAGCAGGCGCACGGCGATCTCGCGTCGCTCCAGGCGCGCCAGCAGTCGCGGCCGACGACCGCTTTCGAGGACCTCCAGGCCGATCTCCAGGCGCTGTTCGGCGTGCTTCAGGACGATCTTCCACGGTGCCCCGGCGGCGCTGCGCCAGCCGGCCAGGCCGGGCTGGTGCGCACTGGCCTCGGCGCCGGCCTGGTAGAGCAGGGCGGCGGCCAGGGCCAGTTCCTCGGCGCCCGGCTGGCGCGGTTGCAGGCTGGGGTCTTCGGCGAAGCGTTCGCCGATGAAGGCGGTGGTCGCCTCGCCGGCGGCGAAGTCCGGATGCGCCAGGAGGTTGGCGAGGAACCGCTGGTTGCCGTCGACCCCCAGCAGCACGCAGCGCTCTAGCGCGCGGATCAGCTTGCGCCGGGCTTCGTCGCGGGTCGCCCCGTAGGCGATCAGCTTGGCCAGCATCGGGTCGTAGAAGGGCGTCACCGCCTGCCCCTCGACCAGGCCATGGTCGATGCGTACGCCGGGCAGCAGTTCCGGGTCCCAGCGCAGCACCGTGCCGGTCTGCGGCAGGAAGCCGCGACCGGCGTCCTCGGCGTAGAGGCGGACCTCGATGGCATGCCCGCGCAGTTCCACCTGCTCCTGCCGCAGCGGCAGCGGATGGCCCTCGGCGATGCGGATCTGCCAGGCCACCAGGTCCTGGCCGGTGACCAGTTCGGTGACCGGGTGTTCGACCTGCAGGCGGGTATTCATCTCCAGGAAGTAGAAGCGACCATCCTCGCCGAGAAGAAACTCGACGGTGCCGGCGCCCACGTAGTTGACCGAGGCCGCGGCCTTCACCGCCGCCTCGCCCATGGCGCGACGCAGGTCGGCATCGAGCACCGGGCAGGGGGCTTCCTCGATGACCTTCTGGTGGCGGCGCTGCACCGAGCAGTCGCGTTCGCCGAGGTAGAGCAGGTTGCCGTGGCGGTCGCCGAACACCTGGATCTCCACATGGCGCGGGCGCAGCACGGCCCTCTCCAGGATCAGCTCGGCGCTGCCGAAGGCGCCCAGCGCTTCCGAGCGCGCAGTGCGCAACTGTTCCAGCAGTTGGCCGGGTTCCTCCACCAGGCGCATGCCGCGGCCGCCGCCGCCGGCGCTGGCCTTGATCATCAGCGGGTAGCCGATGCGTTCGGCCTCGCGCCGCAGGGTCGCGTCGTCCTGTTCGGCGCCTTCGTAGCCGGGGATGCACGGCACCCCGGCGGCGAGCATGGCGATCTTCGACAGGCGCTTGCTGCCCATCAGGTGGATGGCTTCCGCATCCGGGCCGATGAAGACGATCCCGGCGGCTTCGCAGGCACGGGCGAACTCGGCGTTCTCGGAGAGGAAGCCGTAGCCGGGGTGGATCGC
>NZ_SCND01000118.1:0-15317 GCF_005503585.1 Pseudomonas sp. 2VD | reverse complement strand
CTCCACAGGCACCGCTGTTGTAGTTGCTGGTGGCGGTCCAGTAGTAGCGGTTGGCGTCGACGAACACCTCGAAGGCCTTGCGGGTATCCCAGCCCGGCGAGTTGGCCAGCAGGTAGAACGCACGGTTGTACACGCCGCTGGAGTGGTGCACGTCGATACCGTTGTAGTACTGCGAGGCGTTGTCGATGGATCGCCCGTCGCGGCTGGGCTGGTCCATGTAGCGCAACGCACCGCTGCCCTTCTTGATGTCGTAGCCGATCAGGAAGTCGTTCTTGCCGCGCATGTAGAACTCGGCGGCCTCGCCGGCCATGTCGGAGAACGCCTCGTTCATTCCGCCGGATTGCCCGCGGTAGATCAGCCCGGAGTTCTGCTCGGTGAAGCCGTGGCTGACCTCGTGGGCCGCCACGTCCAGCGACACCAGCGGATAGAACATGGTGGCGCCGTCGCCGAAGAGCATCGCCGTGCCGTCCCAGTAGGCGTTCTCCACGCTGCGCCCGTAGTGCACCTTCATGTACAGCTTGTGGGTCAGCGGGCTGGTGCCGAACCAGTCCCGGTACAGGTTGAACACCACGCCGCCGAAGAAATGCGCGTCGTTCAGCGGCGAATAGGCGCCGTTGACCTGCTTGTAGGTGTTGGTCGGGCAGGCGAAGCGGAACGGCGTGGTCTTGCTGTCGTTGGTGCTGCCGTTCATATCGACGGTGATGACGTTGCCGTCGTCCATCTCGCAGCGGTCGTTGACGATCAGCGGACCGTAGTCGCTACCGTAGGTGTACTTGCCGATCTTCTGGTTGCCACCGGGGCCGCCCGCCTCGGCGTGGGCCAGGCCTTCCCACTGATCGAGCACTTCACCGGTCTTGGCGTCGATGACGAAATGCGGCCGCGACAGTCCCTCGCCGGGAATCAGGTAGGACACGTTGTAGACCAGTTGGGCGATGTTGTTCTCGCCCAGGCGGATCACCAGTTCCACTTTGTCATTCTCGGTCTTGCGGCCCTGGGCCTTCAGGCTCTTGGCCTGGGCCAGCACCTGCTCGGCGGATACCGCCGCGGTGGTGCTGCCCGGCAGGTCGGCGGCGATGTTGGCGACGAAATGGCCGCTGCGCCGCGCCGCCACGCTCTTGCCGGGACCCTTGACTTCGGTGATGGCTTCGCCGACCACCCGTACGCCGTTGTGGAATTGCTCGTAGCGGGTGACCTGCTTGCCGTTGGGCAGGGTCGTGCTGCGGATCGCTTTCAGTTCGTCGGCACCGCCGGCGCCGACCGCGGCTTGCAAGGTGACCGGGCCGGGCGCGCCCTGGGCAGCCTTGCTGGGGAGTTTGGACACGTCGATCAGGTCGGCGGCAAAAGCGGCCGGCGAAACACCCATGATCGCAACGAACAACAGGTCAAGCGTAGAAACCTTCTTCATCTTGTTCAGTTCTCCTGGTTTTTTCAGGCCGAAGTACTCGGCCGACGCTTACCGCCGCCTTGTGGGCTGATCGGAACAGCCGTATCAGTCCTTCGGGTAGAAGGAACTGCACTCCCCTGGCTCGGTCCCGTTTTCGACGGTGCTTTCGTGTACCAAAAAGAACCCGCGGCCAAACCTGCCAGAACTGGCAGGTAGCCTTGATTTCGCCGGAAATCTGTATGTTTTCGCTGGAATAGCTAGCAGAAAAGCAGGTGGCAGCTAGGTTGCCCCCAGCCCCGGGACGCGCTCAACGAGGGGCCATGTGGACGATCATCAGTTGCACGCTTTCCTGGCCGCGGAATTCGTTGACGTCGAGCTTGTAGGCCAGCTCGGCCCAGCGCACGGTAGGGTTGGGCCACTGCTCGCGGTCGATGTTGAAGGCAATGCCATCCAGTTGCAGCGAGCCGCATTCGCTTTTCAGCACCAGCTTCAGGTGACGCTCGCCGACGATCCGCTGCTGCACCAGCTGGAACACCCCGTGGAACATCGGCTCGGGAAAGTGCTGGCCCCAGGGACCGGCCTGGCGCAACGCGCGCGCCAGCTCCAGGTGGAACTCCTGGATGCTCAACTGGCCATCGGAGAGCAGGCGCCCGGCCAGGTCCTCCTCGGCCAGTTGGCGGCGTACTTCGGCATCGAAGGCGGCGGAGAAAGCGCCGAAGTTTTCCTGCGGCAACGATAGTCCGGCAGCCATCGCGTGGCCGCCGAACTTGCTGATCAGCCCGGGATGACGGGCGGCTACCGCGTCCAGCGCGTCGCGGATGTGGAAGCCGGGAATCGACCGTGCCGAGCCTTTCAGGCTGCCGTCGCCGGCATCGGCGAAGGCGATGGTCGGCCGGTGGTAACGCTCCTTCAGGCGCGAGGCGAGGATTCCGATCACGCCCTGGTGCCAGTCGGCGTCGAACAGGCACAAGCCGAACGGCAGTTGCTCCAGGCTCAGCTCCTTGAGCTGCGCCAGCGCCTCGCGCTGCATACCCTGCTCGATGGCCTTGCGGTCCTGGTTCAACTGGTCGAGCTGCACCGCCATGTCGCGGGCCAGCGCTTCGTCGTCGCAGAGCAGGCATTCGATGCCGAGAGACATGTCGTCGAGCCGACCCGCCGCGTTCAGGCGCGGACCGAGGATGAAACCCAGGTCGGTGGAGGTGATCCGTACCGGAGGCCGCCCGGCCACCTCCAGTAGCGCGCGCAAGCCCGGCCGGGCGCGGCCGGCGCGGATGCGCGCGAGGCCCTGGTGGACCAGGATGCGGTTGTTGGCATCGAGCGGCACCACATCGGCGACGCTGCCCAGCGCCACCAGGTCGAGCAGCTCGGCGAGGTTCGGTTCCTTCAGCCCGCGCCGGGCGAACCAGTCCAGCTCGCGCAGGCGCGCCCGCAACGCCAGCATCACATAGAAGATCACCCCGACCCCGGCCATGGCCTTGCTGGGGAATTCGCAGCCCGGCTGGTTGGGGTTGATGATCGCATCCGCCGCCGGCAGTTCCGGGCCAGGCAGGTGGTGGTCGGTGACCAGCACCTTGAGCCCCGCGGCTTTCGCCGCCTGGACGCCGTCCACGCTGGAGATGCCGTTGTCCACCGTCACCAGCAGGTCGGGACGCTTCTCCAGGGCCACGCCGACGATCTCCGGGGTCAGGCCGTAGCCGTACTCGAAGCGGTTCGGCACCAGGTAATCGACCCAGGCCGCGCCGAGCATGCGCAGGGCCAGCACGCCGACGCTGCTGGCGGTGGCGCCGTCGGCGTCGAAGTCGCCGACGATGAGAATCCGCTGGCCGCCCTCCAGGGCATCCACCAGCAGCGCCACGCCCTCCTCGATGCCTTTCAGCCGCTGGAAGGGAATCAGCCGCGCCAGGCCCTTGTCCAGCTCCTCGGCGCAACGCACGCCACGAGCCGCGTACAGGCGTGCCAGCAATGGCGGAAGGTCGCCGAGATCGGGCAGGGTTTCGGGCAGGGGGCGGGGTTCGATACGCATCAGGTCACTCGTTCGGCTCGACGGAAGGAAACGGCGGCGGCGATCAACGCTCGCCCTGCAGCCATTCCAGCTGCAACTCGTGCTGGCCGTTCTCGTCGGTGACGAACAGGGTGCCCTCGCTGATCATCACGGTCCAGTTGATCGAACGCGGCAGGTCGCGGGACAGGCTCTCCAGGGGTTCCTGGGGCACTGCCGCGACGTTGATGTTCTTCAGGCTGCGCACGCTGTCCAGCACCTTGGTCTGCCAGACCCGCAGGTTGCCATAGGCGAGCAGGCTGAAGCGCTCGCAGCGACGCGAGCACCAGGTGATGCGCTCGGCGTCCGGCTGGCCGACTTCGATCCAGTGCAGGACCCGGCCGTCCAGGCTCTTTTCCCAGAGCGCCGGTTCGTCCACGTCCGACAGGCCACGCCCGAAGGCGATCTGCTCGCCGTACCACAGCACGTAGGCCAGCAAGCGCACGGCCAGGCGCTCCTCGGTCTCGGAGGGGTGCCGGGCCACGGTCAGGCGCAACGTCTCGTAGACCCCGCGGTCCAGGTCGGTGAGGGAAATATCGGCTTTATAGGGCGTGGATTGCAGGGCCATGGGAATACCGGCGTGGGAAGCGAAAGGGCGCAAGTCTAACCTGAAACCCGCCCGCGTGCGGTCCGCCGGCCGACCGCCTGCCCTGCCTTTCTCGCGTCGCTGCCGCTCAGCGCGGGGCGTAGCGGCCCCAGAGTTCCTCGAATTCGCGCCGATAGGCGCCGATCAGCACGGCGTCGTCGGTTACCAGCAGGTTCTCTTCGTTGTTGACGCTGGCGCTGCGGGTCCAGTTGAAACTGCCGTTGAGCAGCCAGGCGCCATCCACCAGGGCGAACTTGTGGTGCATGTGGAAGGGACTGTCGTCGATTCGCAGCGGCACGCCAGCCTCGCGCAGCGCATGGATGTCGCTGCCTTCGTCGAACTGCTTGTCATCGTCGCTGATGATCCGCACCGGAACGCCGCGCCGATGGCAGGCCAGGATTTCCGCACTGAGCTGGTCGTCGGAGATGGTGAACACGCAGATGTCCAGGCTCTGCCTGGCCTGCCGGCACAGTTCGCGGATCTTCCGCCGACACTCCTCGCCGGGACTGAAATAGGCGCTGGCGCGGCTGCGCGGCGCCGCCGCGGTAACCTCCAGGGTGCGCACCACCTGCTCCAGCCACTTCAGGGCGGCTATCCGTTCGCCCTGCTCCTCCACGAGGACCAGCTCACGCACCAGGTCGAAGGCACGGTTGCGCAGGAAACGCACCTGGTCGGGCGCCAGCTCGCTGCCCAGTTGGCGCAGTTCGTCCCGTTCCTCGTTGCTCAGCTTCAGGTCGGCCAGGCTGTCGCGCAGCTGGCGGTCCAATCCGTCGAAGTCCATTTCCCGCTCCTCGTGTCCTCAGGGTTGATCGTTCTCCAGCGGCCTCTGCTCGCCGCCCAGCAACCGGCCCAGTTCGTCGAGGCGGCTGGATATCTCGTTGATGCGGTTGTGCGTGCGCAGGTCGACGTCGATCTTGCGGTCCATCACCTTGATCAGCGGCAGGAAACTGTCCTGCAGGCAGGCGGCAAGGCTCTCCAGCACCTGCTGCACGCCCGGCTGCGCAGGCGCCGTCACCTCGACGTTCAGCGCCGGCGCGCCCTGGCCGAGCTGGCGCAATCCAGCCAGCAACTCGTCCCAGGGCGCCGGTTGTACCGGCTGGGGTTCGCGAGCCAGGCCACGGACGCTTTCCACCAGATCGTTGAGCTGCGCCACCAGCCGTCCGCCGACGTCGGCGTCGCTGCCGCCCATGGACTTGTTGCGCAGGAAGTCACGCTTGATCTGCGCCCAGCGCTCGGCCTGCTCGGGGCTCTGGTTGCCGCGCAGTTCGGCGAGCTTCAGCAGGTTCTCCTCGGCTCCGGTGGTCAGCAGTTGCGACTCGCCCTGGTAGTGGTCGGCGATCAGTTGCAGCAGCTCGGCATCGTTCATCACCGCGGAGATCTTCTCCGCCATCTTGTTCATGTTGCGGTAGCTGCCCTGCAGCTTGAACGGCGGCTCGCTGCGGTACTGGTCGGCCTGGGCGGCGCTGGCGATGTACTGCTGGTTGACCTTGAGCACCACGTCGCGCACCTGCATGAGGCGTTGCAGGGTGCTGCTGATCTCGTTGATCTCGGCACCGCTGTAGCCGTGGGCCAGCTCGTTGCTGGAGAACGGCTTGCCCTCGGCCTTGGCGACGAAGCGATAGACGTCGGCCATGTCGCGGGTGGCCAGCGGCGCGAGAACCGGGTTGGAGGTCAGGGCGTTCTCGATGTAGCTGAGGGAGAACGCCTCCTGCATGCCGCTGAGGGTGTCGCCGAGGTTGTAGATGTCGGCGCGGTTGGCGAGCATGTCGGGAATGCGGAAGACCTCGCCGGACTCGGTGTAGGGGTTGCCCGCCATCACCACGCAGAACTTCCGCCCACGCATGTCGTAGGTCTTGGTCCGGCCCTTCCACACCCCTTCCACCCGGCGCGTGCCGTCGCAGAGGGAGATGAACTTCTGCAGGAACTCCGGATGGGTGTGCTGGATGTCGTCGACATAGAGCATCACGTTGTTGCCCATCTCCAGCGCCAGGTTGAGCTTCTCCAGTTCCTGCCGCGAAGTCGCGTCCGGCGCCTGCCCGGGGTCGAGCGAGCGCACCTCGTGGCCGAGGGCAGGACCGTTGATCTTCATGAAGATCAGCCCCAGGCGGTGCGCCACGTACTCCATCAGGGTGGTCTTGCCGTAGCCTGGCGGGGAGATCAGCATCAGCAGGCCCATCAGGTCGGTGCGCTTGTTCTCGCCCACCGTCCCCATCTGCTTGGCCAGGTTGTCGCCGATGACACCCAGGTAGACGTCATTGATCAGCTTGTTGCGAACGAACGAGGACAGCGGTCGCGGCTTGAACTCGGCCAGGCGCAATGCCTCGCGCTCGTGTTCGACGATCTCCTGGCGCAGCGCCTGGTAGCGCCGCAGCCCCGGCAGGAATTGCTGGCGATGGCGACGCAGGCGGCCGAAGAAGTCGTCCACCGCCAGCGCCAGGCCGCGTTCGACGATGCGCGGATGCTCGCCCATCAGGCCGTCGACCTGGAAGCGCAGGTCGACCTCGGTGATCCGTCGTGGCATCTCCTCGTCCAGCAACGAGAGCGCCACCGCCTCGTCCAGGTAGGCCGCCAGCGGCTGGAACTCGGCGTCGCCACATAGTCCGCGCAGCCAGTTGCCGGCCAGTTCCCACTGGGCGGCGGGCCGCTCGTCGAGGCGCTCCAGGGTCTGCCGGTAGTCGTCCCATAGACGCGCGCCTTGCAGGCGCAGCTTGAGTCCTTCCTGCAATTGCCGGGCATATTTGCTGAAGGTGAATTCGGGACGCTCGGCGGACAATTCCCAGACCAGGTACTCGGCCGCCTCGTCGATATGCTGCGGGTCCAGCGCGATGGGCTGTTCGGCGAGCAGCGCACGCATCGCCGCGGCCACTTCGCCGCGAAGGGCGAGCAGGCCGTCGTCACGACCGAACATCTGCTGGATGCCGCGGCTGCTGCGTGCCCGCTCGGGCCAGCCGGCGACCTCCCGCTCCTCGCGCCGGCGGCTCCAGAACAGGCTGGCGAAAGCCCGCGCCGAGGGCGCGTAGCGTAGCAGTCCGGCGCTCTCGCGCAACGGCAGCAGGCGAACCAGGATCGCCGCCGCATCGTGGTCGTGAATACCTTTCTCGTAGCCCTCCTTGTAGCGCGGCGCGGCGAAATCGCGGATCGCCCGCGCCAGCTCGTCCGGCTGCGCCAGCAGCGCCTGCAAGCGCTCCAGGCTGAAGCCATCGCGGCCCGCGTCGGCGGCGGCGAGCACTTCGCCGGCGAGATATTCGGCGCGGTACAGCGTCTCCGATTCGGACTCCAGGTTCACCTGCCAGAACCCGCGCAACTCATCGAGCCGCGGGTCCTGCAGCGGTTCGAGGAAATCGGTGCCGGTCAGGTGCAGGTACAGCGCGTCGCCGCGCGGCATCAGGGTCAGGTCGAGTTCCTGGGTGTTGACGCTGAAGCGGTGGCGCGGGCCCAGGCGGATGACGTCGCCGCCCTCCTCGAACAGCTCGCTCTTGTCGCGCAATGCGCGGACCGCCTGGTCGCGCGCGGCCTTCAGGCGCGCCTCGACGTCGTCGGCCTTGACGCTGTCCTTCAATTCGCGAAGACGTTCGGCCAGTTCGCGCAACTTGAGGATCAGCGGGTCGGCGGCGAAGAACGCGTTCAGTTCCTCCGCCTGGGTGAAGCGCGCGGTGCGTCGTTGCAGGCTGTCGAGGATTCGCCGGGCGGCGTCGAGCAATCCCTGGGCCTTGCGCTGGCGCTCGTCGAGCAGGGTCTGCTTGTGCGCCTCGAAGGTTTCCAGCAGCTCCTCGCGCTTGGCCAGGATGTCGCCGAGGAACTGCTCATGGTCGCCGAACTGGCTTTCCAGTTCCTCCAGTTGCACCAGCAGGCGTGACAGTTGCTCGTCGCAGCGCTCGGGGTCCTGGGCCTGGGCCAGGGCGTTGGTGATGCCCTGGCCGAAGAGTTTGAACTGGGCACCGAACTGGGCCACGGTCTCGCTCGAACCGAGCCCCTTGCGCCGCTGCTCGGCGCGCGCCTTGGCCTGGTTCAGGCGGGCGTAGATCTCCGAGATCGACTCGATGATGCGGGTCCGCTGGGTCGCGTCGTCGATGCGCAGCGAAGCCATCAGCGAGGACAGCATGTCGAGGTCGCCAGCCATCGCCTCCAGGGCCGCCAGCGGCTCGCCGAGCTGGGCCACGGTCTCGGCTTTCTGCGCCTCGCCATCGAGGCTCTGCAGGCGCTCCAGCAAGGGCTGCAGGGCCTGTTCGCTGGCGAGGAAGGTCGCAGTGGCGGCGGCCACCCGCTCGTGGGCCGCGAGCAGTTCGGCCTCCATGGCGTCGAGTCGCGCCACGTCGATGTAGCGGTACTCGCGGATGGTCAGCAGCAAGCCACGCTGGGCGGTGATGCCGTTGAGCCCGTCGACGAACTGCTGCACCCGGTCCCAGCCGTCGGGCAGCAAGCCGGAGAGCAGCGCCTTGTGCCGCTCCTCCGCGTCGACCATCGCCTGGGCCGACTGGCGGCGGATACTCTCGACCTTCTCGTATTCGTCGAGCACCAGCTCGGCGGTCGCCGCCACTTCGCGCAACAGCGGCGCCAAGCCGTCCAGTTGGTCGCTGCCGAGCCAGTGGTAGACGTCGAACAGGCGCTGGGTGTTCTGGCACAGCAGCGAGTAGCGCTGGATCGAAACTGCCGGAGTCTCGATCTCCCGGCACAGGTCGTAGAGGTCGGAGACGCCGCGCACCAGCTCGGCATTGCCGATCCGCCCGAGGAAACCGCTACGCGCCGGTTGGCGGGCCGCGTACTCCTCGGTGCAGAACGGCGTCTGCCAGACCTGCATCGGATGGATGCGGGTCGGTTCCTCGCCTTCGGCGGCGAAGATCACCATGCGTCCGTCCTCCAGGCGCGCGTAGCCGTGGCCGAACAGCGGATTCTGCAACTGGCGGTTGATCAGGTTGTAGGTGAGCAGCACGTTCCGCCCCTGCTCGGGATGGTAGAAAACGTACTGCACGTCCTCGCCGTTGGGCGAGCGTACCGAGCGCTTGAAGCGCATGCCTTCCATGGATTGCTCGAAGGTGCGGTACTCGCCGTTCTGCAGGTAGTAGCCGCCGGGGAAGATGATCCCGTGGTCCTCCGGCAACTGGATGCAGGCCAGGCCGATGGCGTCGATGCGCTCGACCTTGCCGGTCAGGCTGTTGAACACCAGGTAGCGCCACTGCTCTTCGCGATAGGGCAGGACCTTGAGCAGCAGCAGGCTGCCGAGGCGGGCGAATTCAACCTGCGCGTCGTCCAGCGACTGGGTCTTGTCCATCACCTCTTCGCGATAGATGCCCAGGCCGACCTCGGTGTTGTTCTCGACCTTGATGGTCAGGTCGCCACCGATGGTCTCGACGAACAGGGTGTCGAGGATGTTCAGGTGCGGGAAACGGCCCTCCACCACCATCTCGCGGGTAGCCCGCTGCCATTCGAAGTCGAACGGTGCCGGCAAGGCGATGTCGCGCTCGCCGCGGTTGTCGATGTAGCGGACTTCGCTGCCGTCGCTGGAGATCGACCAGCGGAACACGCGGATGTCGGTGATCCGCTCGCCGATCTGGAAGCTGGCCAGCAGCTTGCCGTCGCGGATCGCCAATTGCAGCAGGCGGGTGTTCTTGTAGTAGGTGTAAAGCTCGTTGAAGTCGTTGACGAAGCCCGGCGCGGCGAGAAAGCTGTCCCCCAGTGGCACAGGCTCCGCCTCGTAGCCTTCGCTGCCCTCCACCAGGCGGTAGAGGGAGAACACGTCGGCCACGCCGGTTTCCTTGCGCAGGCCGATGAACACGTTATAGCCGAACAGCAGGCAATCGCCGACCTGGACGATATCGCGGGCGATGCAGTTGTTCTCGGTACGGATGCGGACCCGGCCGATCACATCCATCTGGCTGTCGCCGAACTCCTCCAGGCGACTGGCGTTGAGCCTTTCGGCGGTCTGCCGCAGGCGCTGGCCCTGCTCCAGCAGACGCTTGTGCAGCACCTCGTAGGCGCCGCCCTCGGCAACGGCCTTGTCCAATACGTCCTGCGCGGGAGTTGCGGCTTGAGTGTCCGACATCCTGGTCTTCCTGGGTCTACGGCGGTCATCGATGGAAACCGGCCCGAGCGGCCTGCCCCGGGCGCAGCCAACAGGCCACGCCAGGTGCTGCGCCGCTCAGGGCGCGGGCGGAACGCCTCCGCAGTTGGCGGAGGAGGCTGCGGGTCGACTCAGACTTCCGCCGCCGGCTCGTTCTCGTGGCCGCTCTTGCGTTCCGGCACTACCGCAGCGGCTGCGCCACGGCCGTTGAGCAGGCGGGCGAGGACGTCCTGCACCACCGGGCTCTTGCCGACCACACCTTCGATGGCCTTGCCCACCGACAGCGACTTGGCGAAGGAGTTGAAGAAGTCGCCCTCGCCGCCGACGATCTCGATGTTCGCCTTGCCCAGCGCGGTGGCGAGCACCTCGGCCTGGTCCTTGGCGATGTCCTTGTTCGCGGCGATGGCCGCCATGGCCTCCTCGAAGCTCTTCTCCAGCTGCATGCGGAACTCTTCGTGCTGGCGAGCGCTGTCGCTGAGGGCATCCAGGGCGCCGAACTTCTTGCCAAGCCCCTCGGCCTCGGCATTCAGGCGCTGCAGCAGTACTTCCGCTTCCGCGCTGCCCTGGTCCTTGGTGGCCTTGGCCTTGGCCGCGCCGAGCTGCTCCTCGCCGCGCGCCTGGGCGCCGAGCTTCTCGGCCAGCACCTTGGCTTCGGCCAAGCCGTCCTTCTCCTTGGCTGCGGCCTGCGCCTCGAGCACCCGGGCGTCGGCCAGGCCGCGCTCCTCGTCGCCCCTGGCTTCGGCGATCAGTTGTTCGGCACGTACCCGCGCCGCTGCCAAGCCATCCTTTTCCTTCGCCGCAGCGGTGACTTCCAGCACCCGCGCATCGGCCAGGCCCGGCGCTGCGCGCTCGGCCTCGATGCCCTCGGCCAGACGCTTCTTCGCCTCGGCCTGCTTCGACGCCGCTTCCAGCTCGGCCTGCGCCATGGTGTTGATTTCCACCGCCTTGTGCTTGGAGCGGGCCTCGTCGGCTTCCGCCTGCTTGACCTGGCGTACCAGCTCCTGCTCGGCTTCCGCCTGGGCCTGCAGCAGGATCACCTGCTTGACCCGCTCGGCCTCGGAAACCTCGCGCACCTCCTTGATCCGCTCCTCCTCCTGGGCCACGGTCTTTTCCACCGCGACGCGCTCGCGAATCACATTGGCGATGTTCTTGCGCTGCTCTTCCAGCGCCTTTTCCTTCTCGATCTTCTGCAGCTCCACCTCACGCTCGCGGGCGACGATCTCCAGGTCCTTGGCGCGGGTGACCTTCTCCACCTCGATGACTACCGCGCGCTGGCGGTTCTGCTGCGCCACCTCGACCTCGCGCTGGTGGTTCTCGGTGCGCACGTCGATTTCCTGCTGCGCCTGGATCCGCGCCTGCTCGGCCTTCAGCCGCTCTTCTTCCTTGACCCGCGCGGTTTCCGCTTCCTCGCGGGCACGGATGGTCTCGATCTCGCGCTTCTGCCGGGCCTCGGCGTCAGCCTGCTGGCGCTCCAGGGCCAGGGCAGCCTCACGGGTCTCGACGTTCTTCTTCTTGATCGCCAGCTCTTCGTTGCGCTCCAGTTCGTTGGTGATGACGTTCTGGGTGGCGGTCAGCTCGGTGATCTTGCGGATGCCCTCGGCATCGAGGATGTTGCTCGGGTCCAGCGAGTTCTTCGCGGTCTGCTCCAGGTAGTCGATGGCGACGTCTTCCAGTACGTAGCCGTTCAGGTCGTTGCCGATCACCTCGATGATGCGGTCACGGAAGTCCTGGCGATTCTCGAACAGCTGGACGAAGTCGAACTGCTTGCCGACGGTCTTCAGCGCCTCGGAGAACTTGGCATTGAACAGCTCGTTCACCGCCGAACGGTCGGAAGCACGGTCGACGCCGATGGCCTTGGCCACCTTGAGCACGTCGTCCTGGGTCTCGTTGACCCGCAGGTAGAAGGCAACGGTGATGTCCGCGCGCATGTTGTCGCGGCAGATCAGGCCGTCCTTGCCGCGCCGGTCGACCTCCAGGGTGATCAGCGAGATACGCATGAACTCCTTCAGGTGGATCACCGGATAGACCAGCGCACCGGTGAAATGCACCTTGGGCGTCGACGACATGTCGTTGACGATCAGCGCGGTGCCTTGCGGGACCTTGATGTAGAAGGCCTTGAACAGGGCCAGCAGGCCCACGACCAGCAGAACGACCAGGCCCACTCCCAGCAGGAGGGGCATCAGCGACGTCATATCCATAGCAGCAGTTCTCCTTGATTCTCACCGAGCCCGGGTCAGATACCGCGGAACTCTTCCTCGGTAACGACCCGATAGGCGTGCTCCGCCTCCAGGTACTCCAGCAGCACGACGCGATCGCCGCGCTTGAAGCCTTTGTTTTCTTCCGCACGAACTTTCAGGATCAGCCCGGCGCCGCCGTCTTCCAGCAACGCCTCGCCATGTTGCAGGGTGACCCGCCCGCTGCGCACCACCGCGACCTGGCCCAGCACCGACTTGCTGCTGGTGCTTTCCAGCTTGCGGAACAGCGGCCGCAACGGCCGGCACAGCGTGGCCGCCAGCGGCGCCGCCAGGAACAGCGCGCCCACCGCCACCACGGCGCCCAACGGGTAGCGCAGCCAGCCGAGCGACAATGCGCTGAGCAGCCACAACTGGACGAAGTAACAGAGGAACCAGGCGAAGAAGGACAGCAGGGTCAGCACCAGGGTGACCGGTACGCCGTTGAGTTTCAGCTTCGCCAGCAGCGCGGCGAGGCCTTCGGCCTGGCCGGCGCCATCGACGACCGACTCGGCGTCGAGATCGAGCACATCGATCTCGACCATGCCCAGGGCGACGATGCCCCAGTAGATGATCGCGAGGATCAGAAGAAAGCTGAACAGCACGGTCGGAAACGACAGCGCCGTCTGCAGGAAACCTTCCATTGTCGCTCTATCCCTGAAAAACGGGCCCGGACGCCTTCGCCGGGCCGCGGGCCTATCAGGCCTTGCCCTTTTCCTTCAGGCGCGCCAGCACGCCATCCACGCTGTTGCCCGAGGCCTTGATCCCGGCCGCGCGCAGCTTGGCGTCCAGCGCATCGTCCGGCGCCGCCGCGCTGGCCAGTTCGGCCGCGGCATCCATGGTCGCCGCGCGTTCGGCCTGGCGCTGCTTGATCCGCTCCAGGGAGTCCACCGCGGTCTGCAGCTTGCTCTTCGAGTTGCCATAGCGCTGGGCAACGGCCATCTGCGCCTTCTGCACGCTCTCGGTGGCCTTGACCGTATCCACCTGTTGCTTGAGCTGGCGGATGTTGCCTTCGGCCTGGCTCACCGACTTGCGCAACTGGGCTACGCTGGCGGCGAATTCCGCGACCTGGGCACGCTCGCCCTCGAGCTGGTTCTCCAGGGTCGCGATCTTCTCCGCGACTTCCCGGGCCAGCTCCTCGTTGCCGGCCTCCAGTGCCTTGATCGCGTATTGCTCGTACTCGGCGACCTGGGCCGCGCCCTTCTCGACGCGCTCCTGGGCCAGGCGGTGGCGGGCCATGATCGAGGCCAGCGCTTCCCGCGACTTGCGCAGTTCGACGTCGGCGTCGCGGATCTCCTGGTCGAGGATGCGCAGCGCCTGGCTGTCGACGATCGCCTCGCCAACCTCGTTGGCTCCGCCGCGCAGGGCGCTCAGCAGCTTGCTCCATACCGTCATGATGGTGTCCTCCCTCAGGCCCGGGCTTTCAGGTAGCCGGCGTAGACTTCCGTGGCGCGGATCACGTTGCCGGCCAGGGTTTCGATTTCGTGCAGCACGCTGGCCAGCGACGAAGTCGTGCTCAACGCGCCGAACATGCTGTAGCAGCGCTCCTCGCCCGGCAGGTTGAGCAGGCCGATGCTCGACAGCGGGAACAGTTGCCGGCTGAGCAGGACCTCTTCGTTGAAGGCGGTCGCGTCGGTAACGTCGCTTTCCGGCCAGAGCAGCGCCTCGACGATGATCTGCTCGCCCTGGGGCGCGACGAACACCGGCAGGTCGCCGTATTCGCGCATGATCACATAGAGACTCGCTTCCGCCCCCTCGATCAGCTCGATCTGGGCCTCGCCGCTGCTGAACAGCTCGGTGCCGCTCAGGGCCTCGGCCAGCGAGCGAGCGTTCCATACTCGGGCTTCCGTCATGTCTTCCTCCTTCTCCAAATGAGCCGCTCCGGCAGCCGGGCGACGCAGCATCCGCTCGATGCCGGCGAGCGCCGCGGCGTTCTCCGGCAAGATCCAGACTTCCTTCTTCACCAGGCCCTGCTCGCGCAGGCGCTGGCGAAAGACACGCTGATAATGGGCTGATGATTTCCGTTGCATGGACTCACACTACGAGATCACATGTAAGATTTCAACAGCTCACATGTAATAAAATCCAACGCACGCGCATATCTACGCCGGGCCGGCCGGAGCATGGAAAAGAAACACGGGGAGGAAAGAGAGAAAGAAATGGCACGAGGGGCCTCCCTGGCTCGGTGTCTGGCGCGCTACATCCTGTATCGACTCCCGCATTAAACCCTCTATGCAAAAGGAATTGAAGGACCGCCGGGCATATCGGGAAAAAACGGGAAACGTCTCACCCTACCGCGGCACCCGCCCGCACCGCCGGCAAATGCTCTAGGCTATGCGCACACTGCAGCCTGACGGACACCGCATGGAACATTCGCCCAAACCGCTGGCCGGCCTGAAGGTGGTCGAGCTCGGCACCCTGATCGCCGGCCCTTTCGCCTCGCGGATCTGCGCCGAGTTCGGCGCCGAAGTGATCAAGATCGAGTCGCCCGACGGCGGCGACCCACTGCGCAAGTGGCGCAAGCTCTACGAAGGCACCTCGCTGTGGTGGTTCGTTCAGGCACGCAACAAGAAATCCCTGACCCTCAATCTCAAGCACGCCGAGGGCCAGGCGATCCTGAAACGCCTGCTCGGCGATGCCGACATCCTGATCGAGAACTTCCGCCCCGGCGTACTGGAAAAGCTCGGCCTGGGCTGGGATGTCCTCCACGCGCTGAACCCGCGCCTGGTGATGGTGCGCCTGTCGGGCTTCGGCCAGACCGGCCCCTACAAGGACCAGCCGGGCTTCGGCGCGGTCGGCGAGTCGATGGGCGGACTGCGCTACATTACCGGCTTCGAGGACCGCCCGCCGGTTCGCACCGGGATTTCCATCGGCGACTCGATCGCCGCCCTGTGGGGCGTGATCGGCGCGCTGATGGCGCTGCGACACCGCGAGGTCAACGGCGGCGAGGGACAGATGGTCGACGTCGCCCTCTACGAGGCGATCTTCGCCATGATGGAGAGCATGGTTCCGGAATTCGA
>NZ_SCND01000117.1:0-15351 GCF_005503585.1 Pseudomonas sp. 2VD | reverse complement strand
GCTCCAGGCATGGCTGTAGGCCGCCTGGCCGGCGTTGACCAGGGTGAAGCGGTGCTCGGTGGCGGGAGCCATGCCCTCGACCTTGAAGTGGAACCACTGGAAATGCTGGCTGGCCAGGTCGGGACGGATCGCCAGGCGGATCCGGCGGGGATCGCTGGCATCGATGACCTGGATGTTGCCGCTGTCGAAATCGGCGCGGATCTGCATGGGAACCTCATCGGGCGAAATCACGGACCCGCATGTTCCGGGGCTGGCTCGCGGCTGTCAAAGCGACCATGGATAGGTGGCTTTCCCGGGCATAAAAAAAGGGCGACCGATGGTCGCCCTGTCCCAAGTGTGAAAGCGGATCAGCGTGCGCTGGCGCGCAGCGCTTCGATACGATCTTCCAGCGGCGGGTGGCTCATCAGCAGGCCGGCCAGGCCGTGCTTGAGGCCGCCATTGATGCCGAAGGCGTTCAGGGTGTCGGGCATCTGCACCGGCACGCCCTGTTCCGAACGCAGGCGTTGCAGCGCGGCGATCATCGCGCCGGTGCCGGCCAGGTGGGCGCCGGCGGCGTCGGCGCGGAACTCGCGGCGGCGCGAGAACCACATGACGATGATGCTGGCGAGGATGCCGAGCACCAGTTCGGCGAAGATGGTCGCGACGAAGTAGCCGATGCCCGGGCCGTCCTCGTTCTTCAGGATGGCCTTGTCGACGAAGTTGCCGAAGATTCGCGCGAAGAACATCACGAAGGTGTTCACCACGCCCTGGATCAACGCCAGGGTGACCATGTCGCCGTTGGCGACGTGGCCGATCTCGTGGGCGAGGACGGCTTTCACCTCATCGGGCGAGAAACGTTCGAGCAGGCCCTGGCTGACCGCGACCAGCGCGTCGTTCTTGTTCCAGCCGGTGGCGAAGGCGTTGGCCTCGTAGGCGGGGAAGATGCCGACCTCCGGCATCTTGATGCCGGCTTCGCGGGACAGCTCTTCGACGGTCTGCAGCAGCCACTGTTCGTGACGGGTGCGCGGCTGGCTGATGACTTCGGTACCGGTGCTCATCTTCGCCATCCACTTGGAGATGAACAGCGAGACCAGCGAACCGGCGAAACCGAACACGGCGCAGAAGACCAGCAGGCTGCCGTAATTCTGGCCGGTGAAGCGGTCCACCCCGAGCAGTTTCAGGGTGATGCTGGCAATCACCAGGACTGCCAGGTTGGTGGCCAGGAACAACAGGATGCGCATCATGGTGTAAAGCTTCTCCTCACGGCTGAAGGCACGGAGCGCGGTTCGCAGGCCGCCGGGGCGGGCGAACGGGCTCCTGATAATCATGCGGGGTTATATAAGGGGCGGTCCATGGCGATTCAATCGAGGGACTATTTCAAACTGTGTCGCCTTGCGCGCCCAGGTTGCCCTCGAACAGCAGGCGGGTCAGCCCGGCCAGGCGTTCGCCGTCGCCCTGCGCCAGCGCCTGGCGCAACTGGTTGGCCAGGCTGGCCTGTTCGCGGCGCACGCTGGCCGGCGCCTCGGCCAGCGCCGCCGCGGCCCGGGGGACGATACGGGTAAGTCTTAGGAAGGCCTTTTCGCTGAGCACCGCCTGGTCGAGAGCCTCGTAATGAATGGTGTTGGCGAAGCGCAGGTAGCCTTCCTCGGCGAGCCAGAGCAGCGCGCCCAGACAACTTTGGTGACGTTTGCTCGGCAGGCCGAACTCGTCCGGCGCCTCGCGGCCGATCAGGTCTTCGACGTAGAGCGCGGTCTTGCGCGGAAACGCCTGGTAGAGAAGCAGGAGGCCGCCAGCGGCGTCCTTGTGGAAGTCGTCGATCTGCAGGTCCATGGATGGGTCGCCGGGCAGGGCGGCGCCAGCGGCGCCGCGGGAGCGGGGGGTTACTGCTGGTAGCCCTTGAGGAAGCTGCCGATGCGCAGGATCGCCTGCTCCAGGTCATCGACGCGGGGCAGGGTGACCACCCGGAAGTGGTCGGGCCACGGCCAGTTGAAGGCGGTGCCCTGGACGATCAGCAGTTTTTCCGAGAGCAGCAGGTCGAGGACGAACTTTTCGTCGTTGTGGATCGGGCAGACCTTCGGGTCGATCCGCGGGAAGGCGTACAGCGCGCCCATCGGCTTCACGCAGCTGACGCCGGGGATGTCGTTGAGCAGTTCCCAGGCGCGGTTGCGCTGCTCCAGCAGGCGCCCCGGCGGCAGGACCAGATCGTTGATGCTCTGGTAGCCGCCCAGGGCGGTCTGGATCGCGTGCTGCGCCGGGACGTTGGCGCACAGGCGCATGTTGGCGAGGATGTCGAGACCTTCGATATAGCTCTGTGCCCGCTGCTTGGGTCCGGAGATCGCCACCCAGCCGGAGCGGAAGCCGGCCACCCGGTAGGATTTGGACAGGCCGTTGAAGGTCAGGCAGAGCACGTCCGGCGCCAGCGAGGCGGTGGAGACGTGGACGGCGCCGTCGTAGAGGATCTTGTCGTAGATCTCGTCGGAGAACAGCACCAGGTTGTGCTGGCGGGCCAGTTCGACCATGCCTTCCAGCACTTCCCTGGAATACACCGCACCGGTGGGGTTGTTCGGGTTGATGATCACCATCGCCCTGGTGTTCGGCGTGATCTTCGCCTTGATGTCTTCGAGGTCCGGCCACCAGTTGGCCTGCTCGTCGCACAGGTAGTGCACCGGCTTGCCGCCGGCGAGGCTGACCGCGGCGGTCCACAGCGGGTAGTCGGGAGCGGGGATCAGCACCTCGTCGCCGTTGTTCAGCAGCGCCTGCATGGACATCACGATCAGTTCCGACACGCCGTTGCCGAGGTAGATGTCCTCGATGCCGACGCCCTCCACCTGCTTCTGCTGGTAATACTGCATCACTGCCTTGCGCGCGCTGAACAGACCCTTGGAGTCGCTGTAGCCCTGGGCGGTCGGCAGGTTGCGGATGACGTCCTGGAGGATTTCCTCGGGAGCTTCGAAACCGAACGGCGCCGGGTTGCCGATATTCAGCTTGAGGATGCGGTGACCCTCTTCCTCTAGGCGTTTGGCGTGCTTGAGCACCGGCCCGCGAATGTCATAGCAGACGTTGGCGAGCTTGTTCGATTTGCTGACCTGCATGATGTGTCGAGTCCCGAAGTGAGCGAACACCGTGGAACAGGCTGCGAAAAGCCCGCTGGATCGCGGCTTGGCAGGCTGTAACGCGGATGACAGACTGGCGTCTATAAGGAGCACGCATGATACGTGCGGCCCGTCCCCCGGAAAAGGGAGCGCCGGGCATTTTTCAGATCGCGAGGTAGAGCCGATGAGCAAGATCGACAAACCCCTGGACTCCTGGCGCGAGGAGTTGACCGAAGAGCAGTTCCACATCTGTCGCCTGGGCGGTACCGAACGCGCCTTCAGTGGCGAATACCACGCCACCAAGACCCCCGGGATCTATCATTGCACCTGCTGCGGCACGGCGTTGTTCGACTCCGACGCCAAGTACGACTCCGGCAGCGGTTGGCCGAGCTATTTCCAGCCGGTGGACGCCGAGGCGGTCCGCGAACTGGACGACTTCAGCCACGGCATGCACCGCATCGAAGTCCGCTGCGGCCGCTGCGATGCCCACCTGGGGCACGTCTTCCCGGATGGCCCCCGGCCCACCGGGTTGCGTTACTGCATCAACTCGGCCTCGCTGAAGCTGGTGCCGCGGGAGAGCTAGAGAGCGACGACCCGTCTTTGGTTCGGGTCGTTTTTCATTCAATCAAGTTGTGTGCAATTGAATTGCGAGCTACTTTGTTTCGAGACCCACCCTCAACAAGGAAGACAAGCCATGAGCGATTCGCTGCTGAGCATTCCCTGCACCACCATCAAGGGCGAACAGAAGACCCTGGCCGATTTCGGCGGCAAGGCGTTGCTGGTGGTGAACACCGCCAGCAAATGTGGCTTCACCCCGCAGTACCAGGGGCTGGAGGCCTTGTGGGAAAAATACCGTGAGCGCGGACTGGTGGTGCTCGGCTTCCCCTGCAACCAGTTCGGCAAGCAGGAACCGGGCGACGAGGGCGAGATTTCGCAGTTCTGCGAACTGAACTACGGGGTGAGCTTCCCGCTGTTCAGGAAGATCGAGGTCAACGGCGCCGGCGCCCACCCGTTGTTCGTCAGCCTGAAGAAGCGCGCGCCGGGCCTGCTCGGCAGCCAGGGCATCAAGTGGAACTTCACCAAGTTCCTGATCGGCCGCGATGGCCAGGTGGTGAAGCGCTACGCGCCGACCACCAAGCCGGAGGAGCTGAGCTCGGCGATCGAGGCGCTGCTTGAATGAGCACCCGGGGAAAAGTCGCCAGGCCGGATGGCGTCGAAGAATCGCTGCTGCTCGACAACCAGCTGTGTTTCAAGCTGTACGCCGCCTCGCGCGCAGTGATTCGCGGCTATCGGCCGCTGCTCGAACAGATCGGCCTGACCTATCCGCAGTACCTGGTCATGCTGGTGCTCTGGGAGTGGCATGCGAGCCCGCCGGAGCAGCCGACGGTGAAGGCCCTGGGCGACCGCCTGCTGCTCGACTCGGGAACCCTGACGCCCTTGCTCAAGCGCCTCGAACAGCTCGGCCTAGTGGATCGCCGTCGCGCCAGCCACGATGAGCGGGAGGTGCACCTGGCGCTGACGGTGCCAGGGATCACCTTGCGCGAACGGGTCATTCCGCTGCGCCAGCAACTGATCTGCAGCACCGGTTTCGACCTCAACGAGATGTTCGACCTGCACCAGCGCCTGGGCGGGTTGCTGTCGCGTTTTCGCCTGGTGGTGGGAGGCTAGCCGTCGTCGCGAGACCGGCTAGTCGCCCGCGGTGAGCGGGCACCAGCGGTCGAGGATGGCCTTCAGTTCGTCGCGGTGGAAGGGCTTGGCCAGGTAGTCGTCCATGCCGGCGGCACGACAACGTTCGCGCTCGTCCGGCAGGGCGTTGGCGGTCAGCGCGATGATCGGCAGGCCGCCCCAGCGTCCGCTGTCGCGGATCTGCCGGGTCGCTTCGTAGCCGTCCATCACCGGCATGTTGCAGTCCATCAGGACCAGGTCGATGGGATGCTCCTCCAGCATCTTCAGGGCATTCAGCCCGTGTTCGGCGATCCATACCTGGCAGCCGAGCTTGTGCAGCAGGCCCTTGGCGACCAACTGGTTGACCGGGTTGTCCTCCACCAGCAGGACCCGGGTGTTGCGCTGTTCTCCCGCGGTGTCCGAGGCGCTCGACGGGGCTATGGCGGTGTGTTCGAGCACGTGTTTCAGGGCCTGGTACAACTGGTTGCGACTCAGCGGCCTGGCCAGTTGGCGCAACGGCGACAGGCGGCGGGCCAGCTCCGGTTCGAGGAAACTGCCGTAGGCGGTGACCAGCAGGATCGGCGTACCGATGCTCGGACGCAGTCCCATCAGGCAGTCCGGGCAATCCGATATCAGTACGTCGAGCGAGTGGCCGAGCAGGCTGTCGTCGGTCTCCAGGCGCTTGTACTCCAGGCCCCAGCGCGGCAGCCAGGTTTGCAGCAGCTGCGCCAGCCCGCTGTTGGCCGAGCATTGCGCGATCACCCGGCCGCGCAGCGGCAGCGCCTGTAGCGGAGGGCTGACCGGTGCCAGCGGCAGGCCGACGCTGAACAGGCTGCCCAGGCCGACCGTCGACTCCACCGTCAGTTCGCCCTGCATGGCCTCGCACAGCTTGCGCGTGAGGGCCAGGCCGAGGCCGGTGCCGCCGTATTGGCGGGTGATACCCGCGTCGGCCTGGGTGAACGGTTGGAAGATGCGATCCAGCGCCTCCTGGGCGATACCGATGCCGGTGTCGCGCACACTGATGCGCACACCCTCGGCGGTGGCTTCCACGCGAACGTCGACCCGCCCCAGGCGGGTGAACTTCAGCGCGTTGGACAGCAGGTTGCTGACGACCTGGCGAATCCGCGTCGGGTCGCCGGAAACCTGGGCGGGCAGGGCGGGGTCGACCAGGCAGGTCAACTCCACGCCGGCCGCGGCGTTCTGCGAGAGGAGGCTGGCGGTGTCTTCCACCAGGACGCCCAGGTCGAACGGGATCTGTTCCAGGACCAGTTGCCCGGCCTCGAACTTGGAGAGGTCGAGCACGTCGTTGAGCAATTCCACCAGTACCTTGCCGGAGTCGTGGGCGATCGACAGCTGTTGGCGCTGTTCCGGGGTGAGCGGGCCGTCGAGGCTCAGCGAGAGCATGCCGAGCAGGCCGTTCAGCGGCGTGCGGATCTCGTGGCTCATGTTGGCCAGGAAGCTGGCGCGGGCCTGGGCCATATCGAGAGCGGTCTGGCGGGCTTCTTCGAGTTCCTGGTTGGATAGCGTCAGGCGCGCGTTGGCGGCCTTCAGCTCGGCGGTACGGGCGGCGACGATGCTTTCCAGCTCCTCCAGGTACTGGGTCAGGCGGTTCTCCGCCTCCCGGCGCTGTTCGATCTCTACCGAGATGCGCCCGAGCTGGCGGTTGATGACTTCCACCAGCACGCCGATCTCGTCGCGTTCGTGGCCCTTGGGGCAGGGCAGGCGCATGCGTGCCGGCGAGCGTGGATCGTGTCCGCTGAGGGCCTGGATCAGGCTGACCAGGGGCTTGGTCAGCAGGGTATAGAAGAGCACCAGCAGGATCAGCGACAGCAGCAGGCTGCGCACGAAGCCGGAGAGCAGGGTGATGCCGGCGCGACGGAGGAAGTCGTTGCCGAACACGAAGGTGTCGATTTCCAGCTGCAGTACGCCGAGGGCCTCGCCCGGCGCATGGTCGACATGCAACGGGTCCTCGTAGACCCGCTTGTGGCCGAAGAGGAAGTCGCTGAGCGGCCGCAGGCGGCTTTCGGCGGGTTCGCGCGAGGCGCTGGCCAGCGGCAGGCCGGAGGTGTCGATGATTTCCGCGCGGACCACGGCGGGCGAACGCAGCAGGCCGAGGACCAGCTCCTGGGCCAGCTCCGCATCGATGTTGTAGGCGATTCGCGCGGCGGGGTTGTGGCTGACGTCCAGCAGCGCGCGCACTTCGCGATTGATGGATGCGTCCTGGCTGGCATAATCGACGCCAACCTGAATCAGGCTGAGCAGGGTTCCCAGGATAAAGGCCACCAGCACGGTGAGGCTGGCCTGTTTGAACGACAGGCGATGGGTCAGCGCTATATCCATGGGGGCGGGGATCAGCCTTGGCGAGGTTCTGCCGCCTAGCATAGCCCATCCCGACCGTCTGTCGGGGTTCCTGGGCGCAACCGATGATCGATCCGTGACGTCAGTCCGATCCGAGGAGAACAGAGTGGATTCCCGATTGAGCGATTTTCTTGCCCGCGCCGAAAGCGTGCTCGCGCGCCTGGAGCCGCTGCTGCCGGCCGTACGCGAAGCCGTCGACTGGGAGCGCAGCCTGGCGGCGCGCTGGCACCGCGACGGCCGCAGCGGCTACCTGCAGCCGCTGGAGGTCAGCCTCGACCTGCGCCTGGCCGACCTGCTGGGCGTAGAGCGGCAGCGCGAGCAACTGGAACGCAACACCCGCCAGTTCGTCGCCGGCCAGCCGGCCAACCACGCGTTGCTCTGGGGGGCCCGCGGGACCGGCAAGTCCTCTCTGGTTCGTGCGCTGCTGGCTGAGCTGGCCGGCGCCGGGCTGCGCCTGATCGAGATCGAGCGCGACCACCTGGCCGACCTGCCGCGCGTGGTCGAGCAACTGCAAGGCCTGCCGCAGCGCTTCGTGCTGTTCTGCGACGACCTCTCGTTCGATGCCGGGGAAGGCGACTACCGGGTACTCAAGAGCGTGCTCGACGGCTCGCTGGAACAGGCGCCGGACAATGTGCTGCTCTACGCCACCTCCAACCGCCGGCACCTGGTTTCGGAGAAGCAGAGCGACAACGAGAACTGGAAGATGGTGGACGGCGAGCTGCATCCCAACGAAGCGGTGGAGGACAAGATCGCCTTGTCCGACCGTTTCGGCCTGTGGCTGTCGTTCTATCCCTTCACCCAGGAGCATTTCCTCAGCGTGGTTCGCCACTGGGTGGACGTGCTCGCGGAGAAGGCCGGGCTGGCCTGGAGCTGGAGCGAGGAGCTGGAGAAGGAAGCGATCCGCTGGGCGCTTGGCCGCGGCAACCGCAACGGCCGTTGCGCCTATCAGTTCTCCCGCTACTGGGTGGGCAAGCAACTGCTGGAGCGCCAGGCATGATCGATCTGCAGCAATCTGGCGCCGGGCTGGCCGGCTACGCCCTGCTGGCGGCGCAGGCCGAGGCGCTGTTCGCCGACGAGCGCGATTTCATCGCCAACGCCGCGCAGTTCTCCGCCTTTCTCTTCCATGAGCTGGACGACCTGAACTGGGCCGGCTTCTATCTGAACCGCAACGAGGAACTGGTCCTGGGACCGTTCCAGGGCAAGGTCGCCTGCGTCCGCATTCCCTTCTCCAAGGGCGTCTGCGGCGCCGCGGCGCGTACCCGGCTGACCCAGCGGGTCGACGACGTCCACGCGTTTCCCGGCCACATCGCCTGCGACAGCGCTTCCAGCAGCGAACTGGTGGTGCCTCTGCTCAAGGACGGCCGCCTGGTCGCTGTGCTCGATCTGGACAGCCCGAGCGTGGGACGCTTCAGCGCCGAGGACCAGGCCGGGATCGAAGGCCTGGTGGAGATATTCCTGCGCCTGACGGACTGCTGAGCGACGCGTTCAGGCTTTCGCTGCGAGCTTGTCGAGGGTCCGTCGTTCCCCCGGCAGCAGCGCTTGCATCGCCGGGCGTTCGAGCATCCGCGCGAAATGCGCGGCGAGGGCCGGCCAGCGTTGCTCGTCCAGGTTTTCGCCGGCGTGACGCAGGTTGACCAACTGGCTGGCGATCGCCAGGTCGGCGAGGGTCAGTCGCTCGCCGACGAAGAAGGCCCGGCCGTCGAGATGGTTTTCCAGGTAATCGAAGTGCGCTGGCAGCTTTTCCTCCAGCGCGCGACGCACGTCGTTCTCCTCGCAGGCCTGGCCCATCGCCGGCTTGAGTATCCGGTTGCGGAAGATCGTCAGCGTGGCCAGGGGAGCGATCTCGTAGTCGGCGTATTTTTCCAGCCAGCGCACCGCTGCGCGGCCGGCGGGGGCGTCGCCCTGGAGATTCGGCGGTTCGGGATAGCGTTCTTCCAGGTACTGGCAGATCACGCTGGAGTCGGCGAGGGCCAGGTCGCCGTCGCGCAACGCCGGGATGCGGCCCAGCGGGCTGATCTCGCGATACCAGGCCGGCTGGCCGAACGGGGCGATCGCTTCCAACTGGTAGTCGAGGCCCTTTTCGGCCAGGAGCAGGCGGACCTTGCGGACGAACGGAGACAGCGGGGCTCCGTAGAGTGTCAGGCTCATAACGATTTCCTCGGTCGATATGAGCCTGGGTTATAGCACGGCTGCCGTGGGCAGGCCGGAATCAGTCGTAGACGTTCTTCTTCTTCCACAGGTCGTCTGCATCGAGGGCCTTCAATCCCTCGTTGAGTTCGCTGGGCTCCTCGCTCGCCGGCTGGCTGTTGTTCAGCACCATCGCGTTGGCGCGGGCCAGCTGCGTTTCCATCTGCTGCAGCTCCGCCTGGTAGCGCGCCAGCTCGGGCTGCTTGCGCAGGTACTGGGCGCCGCGTTCGAAGGCCAGGCGCGCCTGGCGCGGTTCGTTCTGCTGCAGGGCCTGCTGGCCGAGATTGCCGAAGAACTCGATATGCAGGCGCACCAGGAGGTGGCGAATCTCCTTGACCCAGATCTGCGCCTCGCTGCGCGGCAGGTGGCCGTCCTGGGTGAAACGGGTGAGCTGGGCATGCAGGGCTTCGAAGAGGAAGCGGACTTCCTTGGCCTTGTCCTCGGTCAGGATCGCCTGGGGCGGATTGCGCACCGGGATCGACTCGCCCTTGGCGACCAGCGCGCGCAACTCTTCTATGCGAGCCTTGAGCCCGGCATCGGCTTTCTTCTCCAGCGCCAGTTGCTGCTCGCTGAGGCTGAGCTCGATCTGGCTCATCAACAGCTTCAGCGACGGGCTGACGAACTGGCCGGGAAGGCTCTCGGAAATCTGCGCGCAGCGCCGGACCCGGTCGTTGAGTTCGGCTTTCAGGCGCGCTTTCTCCAGCTTGCTGTTTTCCACCACGTGGTTGATATAGCCAATGGCGATTAGGAGGGCGATCCCGCCGATGATGAGGGCGGTAATGAGGAGTGGCGACACCTTGGGACTCCGCTGTAAGAATTTTCTCAGTCTAATGTCTTGGTGCTACCACTGATAGCAGCAGCTCATTATTTGCACAGAAGTCTTTGATTTAAAAAAATTTTCTCAGAAGGGTTGACGCCTCCCCGGACGCTCCATAAAATGCGCGCCACTTCCAGCGTGAAGCCAAACGCGAAACACTGGAAGCCGGAAAGATCTGTTGTAAGTTCCGGGCCGCGTCCCCTTCGTCTAGTGGCCTAGGACACCGCCCTTTCACGGCGGTAACAGGGGTTCGAGTCCCCTAGGGGACGCCATTGCGGGAATAGCTCAGTTGGTAGAGCACGACCTTGCCAAGGTCGGGGTCGCGAGTTCGAGTCTCGTTTCCCGCTCCAAATTCTACAGCCTGGCTTCGGCGGGGTTGGTGAAAGTTAGGCGTCAAAGGTTCGGTTTCGGCCGAACGGGCAACAAGTTGTAACGCGGGAATAGCTCAGTTGGTAGAGCACGACCTTGCCAAGGTCGGGGTCGCGAGTTCGAGTCTCGTTTCCCGCTCCAAACATGATCCAGGTTTCGGCATGGGTCGAAGAGAAAAGGGCCTTCGGGCCCTTTTTTCGTTTCTGCGATCCGCACCGCCCTGGTGCTTTTCCCGATTCCCCCCATGTTCCCCTCGGCAGGCCGCTGTCCCGCCGCATCTGCTCGCTCGATCGTCGAGACGAAAAAGGCCACTCGTGGAGTGGCCTTCTCTGGTGTAGCGACGGCGGCGATCAGGGCAGCGCTTTGAGCACCGTCAGCAGGCTGGTGAGGTTGTCGGCCACGCCCAGCTGGCCGATCTTCTCGGTGGCGCCGCCGGCGGCGCTGGTATCCAGACTGTAGATCTGCATCACGCCCATGTTGGAAGCGGCCAGGGCCAGGGCGTTCTGCTGTTGCTGGGCAGCTACCGAATTCTCGAACAGGATGCCGGTGGAGTGGGCCATGGTCTGGAAGATCGAACCCAGCGCCATGGCCGGGGCTTCACCGATCACCTTGACGTTGGACTGGGTGACGGCATCGGTGATCTGGTTGTTTACTGCGGTTGGGAAGCTCATGGTGATTCTCCTGAATCATTGCGAAGGATGTACGGCGATTGCTTGGACCCGGCGGGTCAGGCTCAGGTGAAGGATTTCAGTACGGTCAGCAGGCTGGTGAGGTTGTCGGCCACGCCCAACTGGCCGACTTTCTCGGTGGCTCCGGCATCGGCGGCGGTGTCGAGGCTGTAGATCTGCATCACGCCCATGTTGGAGGCGGCCAGGGCCAGGGCGTTCTGCTGTTGCTGGGCGCTCACCGCGTTCTCGAAGAGAATCCCGGTGGAGTGGGCCATGGTCTGGTAGATGGTGCCCAGCGCCATGGCTGGCGCCTCACCGACGACCTTGACGTTGGACTGGGTGACGGCATCGGTGATCTGGTCGTTGACTGCGGTCGGAAAACTCATGATGTGACTCCCTGTGAGTGAACGGCACGGCTCATGTCGTGCTGTCTTGATGAACGCTCCAGCCAGGGAGTTGTGAATCCGTCGGCGCCAGGCCTGGCGGGCGGCGAAAATGCAAGCGCCCCGCGAGGCGGGGCGCTTGTCGGTGCGGTCTCATGCGGCGGGCGGGTCGGGCTTGTCCGGCGGCGGTGCGGACGTGTTGTGGTTGCTCTGGTTGAAGATGGCGATAGCGTTCTCCAGTTGCTGCTTGAGCGAGCCGAAGTTCTGCTCGAAGCACAGGCGTACCTCGCTCTTCACTAGGTTGGCCAGGCGGTCGGCAATCTGCGACATCACCAACTGGTTGGCGCTTGCCTGGCCGCTCTGCAGGTGGCCGGGACGCAGTTCGGCCAGGCTGCCGGCGGCATTGACCGCCTCGAGAATCGCCTGCTCGCCGCTGTCCTGGGCGCGGAGGGCCTGGGTCGAGGCCTGCTGGACGTTCTGCAGGATCTGGCGGATGGAGCCTTCGGAACGCTGCCGGCCGTTCTCGATCACCTGTTCGGCCTGCTGTCGCGCGTGCACGGCCGGATCGCTGCTGGCGTCGTTGCCGAGGCCGAGCTGGAACTGTCTCAACTGCTCGTGTTCTTCGCTGGTGAGGGGGCGTTTCAGCCAGCGTTGCGCCAGCTGGACCAGATTCCTTCCCAATTCTTCCGAGATCGACATGCGCGGACTCCTCTGCGATAGACGCGCGGTGCGCGGGGTGTCGTGGCGAGGCTTCAGTACTGCTGCGTGCCGTCCGCCGAGGGGGCCTGCGCGCTGCCGCCGGTATCGCCGGGGTAGGCGGCGGCAGCGGCCTGCAGGGTGCTGTAGGCGGTGCTCAACTGCACCGCCAACTGTCCGAGGCTGGCCGGGTCGTCCACGCTGTCTCCCTGGGACAGGGCCTGGAGCCAGCCTTGCAGGCATTCGGTGAGGAGTGCCTTGACCTGGGTGACGAGGGTTTCGAGTTCTTCCTTCATGACGCTTCTCCTGGGGTGGGTGCTCATCCGAGCAGTTTCAGCACGGCCAAGAGCTTGGCCGCATCGCTGTCCGATATTTCCAGCAGGCGCTTTCCGCTCGCCGGCCTGCTGGGGTGCGGTTGGTCCCGTGCCTCCTCGCTGGCGTCCGGCGAACGCTGCGCCGGGCGGTCCGCGGCGGCGAGCGCGCGGCGTCTGATGTAGCGTGCGTAGGCGCTCATCGGTCGCTCCTCAGCTGCTGCGGGTGGAGATGCGCACGACCGAGGCGGGGGCGGCGAATCCTTCGAAGCGCTGCAGCTCTCGGTCCCGATGGGGCGCGCCGGCCAAGTCGACGGCGCCGATGGTTTCCTCCCAGTAGGCGCTGCCCAGTTGCACCAGCAGGCGTTGGGCATTCTCCAGCGAAGCGGCCGGAACCCGGCCGTGGCGGTCCGCGGCGGCATAGTTGAGCAGGAGCGCCATGCGGATCGCTTCGTCCTGTACGTTGGAGTGCTCGACACCCTGGCCGTCGGCGCCCAGCAGATAGGAGCGCCAGTTGAGGACCTGGGCGAAGAGTCGCCGGTAGGCTTCGAACTGGAAGTAGCGATCCTCCTCGGAGCGGTAGAGCGCGCACTGACTTGCGAAGAACTGTTCCAGCGCGGGTTTCGCCCAGCCGGGTGTACCCGGGAGGTGTTCGCCCAGTTCGTCGAAGCCGCTCTGGCTTTCCGCCAGGGCATGGACGTACTGCATCTGTTGTGGGTCCAGGCGCTGTTCGCCCTGGTAGGCGATGGCCAGACTGAGTTCCTTGAGCTGGTCGGTGCCGACGTATCCATCGAGATGGCGCAGGCCACGGTTCAGGCGGTATTCCTGCAGCGAGTCGAAGAGGCCGGAGGCGCCGGTAATGAAATTGCTTCCCAGGTTGGTGTCGAAGCACAGCTCGGGGAACTTGCTGGCCAGATAGTTGCGGTAGTAGTAGGCATGGCCGATGCGCAGGCTGAACAGATCGCTCTCCAGCAGGCGGCGGTAGTAGCTGTTGCCGTCGGCGTCGCGGCTGGCCAGCGCCTGGCAGAGGTTCACGACGTTGGTGCGGGCGTAGTAGGCGACCAGGGCCTGGGTAGTCCCGCTGGTGATGTCGAAGCGGCGTAGCCGCAGGCCGGAGGCGGTCAGGCTGTTGCCGAAAAACAGTTCGTCGAAAAGGCCGGCGAGGGCGCTGGGCGCCTTGTCACGGTCCTGCAGGTTCTCCCGTTCGCGTAGCCGCGCCTTGACCTGGCGGATGGTGTTGCCATAGCACTTCCAGGCATAGGCGGAGAGCGCTGCGTAGAAATCGTCCAGCGCGTTGGCGTTGCGCAGGAAGTAACCGCACAGCGACCGGTTGTCGTCGGACACCCCGGTCCCCTCTCCACAATGGATGTGCAGGACCACCTTGCGGGTTTCCGGCTTGCCGTCCAGGTAGCGGCGAAACACCGCGGCCTGTCCGAGGAGGAAGTCGAAGAACTGTCGGTACAGGCCGGTAGCGGTCTCCATGCCGAGCAGGTCGATGCCGACCAGCCGGGCCTGCGGTGGCTGCCCCTGCTGTATTTCGAAATGACGGAGGATCCTGTGCAGCTCGGCATCGAAGGCGGCTTCGCTGGCATAGCCATGCGCGGTGTGGGCGAGCAGGCGGTAGGCGGTTTTCTCGGAGGCGTTGAATTGTTCGAACAGGGAATCGAGGACGGCCACCTCGTCTTCCCCCGTCGCCGTCTGGGTATGGCTGATTCCTTCGTGGAGGAGGAACCCCAGCGTCAGGCAGGCGAATTCGCCCGGATGGCGATCGCGGATGGCGCCGCGGGCCCAGTAGGCGTCGTCGAACGGCGTGTACTTGTTGCCGCTCCAGATCTTGCGGTTGAAGTAGCGGACGAACTGGTCCGTCTCGCTGTCGCGAACCGCGCTCGCACCGAGCAGTTCCAGGGTGCCGAGGTAGATCGCTGGCTGGTCGATGGCCGCTGGCGGCGAGGTCCGGCCAAAACGTTGCGCCAGGATGAGGCAGGCGAGATAGATGTTCTCCGCCGCGCATTCGCCGCGCAGGTAGCCCTGACGGTCGGTCGCGGCGAACGGATTGCGCCTGACCATCCGCTGCAGAGCCAGTTCGAACAGCTCATAGTGCGCGGTCTGGCGAGCCTCCTCCAGCGCCTTGCCGTCGACGTCCGGGGCGACGCCGCGGGCACTCATCAGCAGCCCGATCAGGGAAAGCTCCTGGCCTTTCTCCAGGCTCACTTGCCGCTCGCCGACGCGGAAGACCCGGCGGTCGCGCGTCCAGCGGCTGTTGCTTTCCACCGGCAGGATGCCGGCGAAGTGACTATGGAAGTCGAAGGGATAGCGATGGAACCTGACCGGTTCTTCCAGCTTGAAATAGGCCATGACGGCTCTCCTGTGCCAGGGCCGGACGCCGCCGGCCCCGCCGGTGGTGGCTACGATTGGGTGTCCTTGCCGCCGCGACTGGCGAGGGTCTCGCTGTACTTGGCGATGCTCTGGTCGATCTTGTCGATGGCGAAGCTGGCCGATTCCGCCTCGATCGCCCCGGCCGCCGCGGCTACCGCGGCGGCGGCGCCCATCAGCAGGTCGGTGGCAAGGGCGCCGAGCGCGTCCTCGGCAGCCTGGGCCAGCTTGTTTTCGGCGATGTTCTGGGTCATCTGCCGGAGCAGGATCGCCTGGCTGGCCAGGGCGATCTTGCTGACTCCGTCGAAGTAGCTGGCGGCGGATTGCGCCACCAGCCCGGAGGCCTGGCTGATCATCATGTTCGGCGCGATGGCGATCTGCGACGGCGCATAGCCGGCGGTTTCGCTGTTGCTCATCTGCACCGCCTGCACGACTTGACTGTTCAGGGCGCTG
>NZ_SCND01000116.1:0-15417 GCF_005503585.1 Pseudomonas sp. 2VD | reverse complement strand
CAGCCTGACGGTCGGCGCGCGGATCGCCGCCGGCGACACCCGCGGCATGAGCCTGCCGCTGGGCCAGGCGGCGCGGATCTTCACCGGCGCGACGCTGCCTACCGGCGCCGACTGCGTGGTGCCGCAGGAACTCTGCGTGGTCGACGGCGAGCGCGTGCAGTTGCCGCCGGTGAGCGCCGGCCAGCATGTGCGCCGGCGCGGCGAGGAGTTGCGTCGCGGCGCGCCGGTGCTGCGTGCCGGACAGCGCTTGCGCCCGCAGGAACTCGGCCTGCTGGCGAGTCTCGGCGTCGCCACGGTCTCGGTGCGTCGGCGCTTGCGCATCGGCCTGCTGAGCAGCGGCGACGAATTGCGCGAGCCCGGCCAGACACTGTTGGCCGGGCAGATCTACAACGCCAACCGTTACTGCATCGGCGCCTTGCTGCGCGGTCTCGGCTTCGAGGTGCACGACGAGGAAGTGCTCGCCGACGAACTGGTGGCCAGCCGCGATGCGCTCAGCCTGGCGGCCTCCGAATGGGACGCGCTGGTCACCAGCGGCGGGGTCTCGGTAGGCGAGGAAGACCACCTCAAGCGCGCCATCGCCGAGCTTGGCGAGGTCAACCTGTGGCGCCTGGCGATCCAGCCGGGCAAGCCGTTCGCCTTCGGCTCCGTGGCCGGCAAGCCCTGGCTGGGGCTGCCCGGCAACCCTGCGGCGGCGCTGGTCACTGCATTGCTGGTGGCGCGTCCGTTCCTGCTTCGCCAGCAGGGACTGTTCGACGTAGTGCCGCGGCCGCTGGCGCTGCCGGCGGCCTTCGACTGGCCGCAACCGCGGGCGCGTCGCCAGTACCTGCGGGCGCGGCTCGATGAGCGGGGGCGGGTGGAAATCCACCCGCAGCAGGGCTCGGCGATGCTGCTTGCCGCCAGTTGGGCGGACGGGCTGGCGGTGATCGAGCGCGGCGCCACCCTGGGCGTGGGTGATGCGATCGACTTTCTGCCGTTCTCCGCACTGATGGCCTGAGGCCTTCTTGATCCCGGTCAAGCGCCGACCGGGAGCGTCTTTCTAGAGTGTGGCGCTTGTGCCCCGGGGTTGCCCACTGCCGCGGAGCGCGTTTTTCGCCAGAGGAGCAACCCCATGCAACTGGTCTGTCCGGCGGGCAGCCTGCCCGCCTTGAAGTCGGCCCTGCGACAGGGCGCCGACGCCATCTACGTCGGTTTCCGCGACGACACCAACGCCCGCCACTTCGCCGGCCTCAACCTTGACGAACGCCAGTTGCAGGAAGGCCTGCGGCGAGTCCACGAGGCCGGGCGGCAGCTCTACGTAGCGGTCAACACCTATTCCAGCGCGCAGGGCTGGGAGCGCTGGCAGCGCGCGG
Organism: Pseudomonas sp. 2VD; assembly: GCF_005503585.1. Taxonomy (NCBI): domain Bacteria; kingdom Pseudomonadati; phylum Pseudomonadota; class Gammaproteobacteria; order Pseudomonadales; family Pseudomonadaceae; genus Pseudomonas; species Pseudomonas sp. 2VD. Next base: position 14,068 of record NZ_SCND01000116.1, on the reverse strand, counting down.
TGGACCAGGCCGCCGACCTCGGCGTCGATGCGTTGATCGCCGCCGACGTGGCGGTGCTCGGCTATGCCGCGAAGCGTCATCCGCGGCTCAACCTGCATCTGTCGGTGCAGGGCTCGGCAACCAATGCCGCGGCCCTGGCCCTCTATCACGAACGCTACGGCATCCGTCGCGCGGTCCTGCCCCGCGTGCTATCGCTGGCGCAGGTACGCCAGGTGGCGGCCGGCAGCCCGGTGCCGGTGGAGGTGTTCGCCTTCGGCAGCCTGTGCATCATGGCCGAGGGCCGCTGCCACCTGTCCTCCTACGTCACCGGCGAGTCGCCGAACCTCTGCGGCGTCTGTTCGCCGGCCAGGGCGGTGCGCTGGAGCGAGGAACCGGAGGGATTGACCTCGCGCCTCAACGAAGTGCTCATCGACCGCTACGCCGCCGGCGAGGCGGCCGGCTACCCGACCCTCTGCAAGGGCCGTTTCCTGGTCAATGGCCAGCGCTTCCATGCGCTGGAGGAACCGACCAGCCTGAACACCCTGGACCTGGTCCCGCAACTGGCGGAAATCGGCGTGGCGGCGGTGAAGATCGAAGGCCGCCAGCGCAGCCCGGCCTACGTCGAGCAGGTCACCCGGGTCTGGCGCCAGGCGCTGGACAGCTACGCCAGCGCGCCGGGCGCCTATAGCGTGCAGCCGCAATGGCAGCGCGCGCTGGCCGGACTTTCCGAAGGGCACCAGACCACCCTGGGCGCCTATCACCGTTCCTGGCAGTGAGGACCGCCGCGATGAAACTGAGCCTGGGACCGCTGCTGTTCTATTGGGACAAGCGGCAGATATTCGATTTCTACGCCGAGATGGCTAGCCAGCCGCTCGACGTCATCTACCTCGGCGAGACCGTCTGCGCTAAGCGCCGGGCGCTGTCCCTGAACGATTGGCAGGCGCTGGCCCGCGAGCTGGCGCAGGCGACCCGTGCCGAGCTGGTGCTCTCCGGGCTGGCGCTGATCGAGGCCGCTTCGGAGCTGTCCAGCCTGCGCCGGCTATGCGAGAACGGCGAACTCCGGGTCGAGGCCAACGACATGGCCGCCGTCTATTACCTCAGCCAGCGCGGCGTGCCTTTTGTCGGCGGTCCGGCGCTGAACCTCTACAACGGTCATGCCCTGGCCGAACTGTATTCCTGGGGCATGCGCCGCTGGATTCCGCCGGTGGAAGTCTCCGGCAAGCTGCTGCGCGGGGTGCTCGACCAGGCTGCGCAGCTGGGCCTGGAGCAATTGCAGACCGAGGTCTTCGCCTACGGTCACCTGCCGCTGGCCTACTCGGCGCGCTGCTTCACCGCGCGGGCGGAGAACCGGCCCAAGGACGACTGCCAGTTCTGCTGCCAGCAGTATCCCGAAGGTATCCCGCTGCTCAGCCAGGAGGGCGAGGCGCTGTTCACCCTCAACGGCATCCAGACCATGTCCGGCAAGGTCAGCAACCTGCTGGCCGACTACCGCTCGCTGGAACATAGCGGCGCCGACCTGCTACGCCTGAGCCCTCGGGCGCAGGGCATGGCCGAGGTGATCGCGGCCTTCGACCGGGTACGCAAGGGCGCCGCTCCGCCGCTCGCGGTGGAAGGCTGCAACGGCTACTGGCACGGCCGGCCGGGGATGCTGCGGGCAGAGGAGGCGGGGCTATGCTGAACCGCCAACGCCTGCTCCTCGGCGTCGCCGGACGCCTGTTGCCGCTGGCGGCGAAGGTTCCGCGCGGGCTCCAGCACCTGGTCCTGCAACGGGTCGCCAACCGGCTGTTCGCCCAGCCGCTGGAGGAGGGCGCCTTCGACCTGCTGGAAGGTCGCTGGCTGCGCCTGGAAGTCAGGGACCTCGGCGTCGGCTGGTGCGTCACCCGGGTACCCGGCGGCCTGCGCCTGGTCGAACGGCCACGGGCCAGCGTGACCATCCGCGGCGACTGGCGCGACTTCCTGCTGCTGGCCAGCCGGCATGAGGACCCGGATACCCTGTTCTTCCGCCGCCGCCTGGTGATCGAGGGCGACACCGAGCTGGGCCTGGCGGTCAAGAACCTCCTCGACAGCCTCGATCCGGAGCACCTGCCGCCCTGGTTGTGGAGCGCCGTGGAACGGGCCGGGCGGGCCGTGCAGGAGGAGCGCGGCGAGGCGCCCCAGGGGCCGGTCCAGGGGGCGCGGGGCGGCTGAGGTCGGTGGAAAGGGGCGTATAGCGACGCCAATGTCGCTGGGCGCGCCCCTCCGATTGGGTGTATTCCCTGAAGCCTGAAACTCACTGAGGCTCTTTTCAGCGAGGCAACGCCCGGTTCGTTGCCGCATGGGCGGCGCGGAGCGAATGGGCGTTTCCCCTGACCAAACGGATAGCCTGTCTGTCCCCGTAACGCCCCTGTCAACTTGCCCCGGTAAACCGGACCTTCGTGAAGCCTGCGGAGAACTCCGGTATGAGTGGGATGGACCTCAAGCGCCGCCGCGTCGTGCAAGGCCTGGGCGCTGGACTGCTGTTGCCGGCGCTGGGCGCGCCGGCGGTGATCGCCTCGCCCAGGGCGCGGCCGAAGCTGACCGATGGCGTGCAATCCGGCGATGTGCAGGGCGACCGCGCGCTGGTCTGGAGCCGCACCGACCGCCCGGCGCGGATGATCGTCGAATGGGACACCCGTAGCGTCTTCAGCGAGCCGCGCCGGCTGGTCTCGCCGGTCACCGACGAGCGCCTCGACTACACCGCGCGCATCGACCTGCGTGGCCTGCCAGCCGACCAGTCGATCTTCTACCGGGTGCGCTTCGAGGATGCCCGCGACGGCAGCCTGAGCAAGCCCTGGTTCGGCCACCTGCGCAGTGCGCCGAGCGAGACGCGCAATATCCGTTTCGTCTGGAGCGGCGACACCTGCGGGCAAGGTTTCGGGATCAATCCGGATATCGGCGGCATGCGTATCTACGAAGCCATGCGCCGGCGCCAGCCGGATTTCTTCCTGCACAGCGGCGATACCATCTATGCCGATGGGCCGATCCCCGAACGCATCGAGACCGAGAGCGGGCGCATCTGGCGCAACCGGGTGACCGAGGCCAAGAGCAAGGTCGCCGAGACCCTCGACGAGTTCCGCGGCAACTACCGCTACAACCTGCTCGACGACAACCTGCGCCGCTTCAACGCCGAGGTGCCGCAGATCTGGCAATGGGACGACCACGAGACCACCAACAACTGGTCCTCCAGCAAGCAGCTCGACGAGCGCTACCAGGTGAAGGACATCGACGTGCTGGCGGCCCGCGCGCGCCAGGCGTTCCTCGAATACGCGCCGCTGCGCTTCCAGCGCCAGGGGCGCGACGGGCGGATCTACCGCAAGGTCGCCTACGGCCCTTTGCTCGACGTGTTCGTCCTCGACATGCGCAGCTACCGCGGCGGCAACAGCGCCAACCTGCAGGCGCGGCGCAGCGCCGCCACCGATTTCCTCGGCCGTGAACAGTTGCAATGGCTCAAGCGCGAGTTGCGCGGTTCGCGTGCGCAGTGGAAGGTGATCGCCGCCGACATGCCGATCGGCCTCTGCGTGCCCGATGGCAAGGACGCCCAGGGTCGCGACCGCTGGGAGGCCATCGCCAACGGCAACGACGGCGCCGCCCTCGGCCGCGAGCTGGAGATCGCCGACCTGCTGCGCTTCGTCCAGCGCGCCGGGGTGCGCAACACCGTCTGGCTGACCGCCGACGTGCATTACTGCGCAGCCCACCACTACAGCCCGGAGCGCGCCGCGTTCAAGGACTTCGCGCCGTTCTGGGAGTTCGTCGCCGGGCCTCTCAATGCCGGTAGTTTCGGACCCAACGCGCTGGATGGCACGTTCGGCCCGCAGGTGATGTTCCAGAAGGCCCCGCTGGTCCAGAACAGTTCCCCCTTCGCCGGCTACCAGTTCTTCGGCGAGGTGGAGATCGATGCGCAAAGCCGCGCGCTCACCGTCACCTTGCGCGACCTCGACGGCGAGCCGGTGTTTTCCCAGGAACTGCAGCCCGACGGCGCCTGAGCCGCGGCGACCCCATTCCGATAAAGGAGTATCCCGATGCACCCCTTGCGTAACGCCGCCCTGCTGGGCGGCCTGGCCCTGCTGGGCCTGCCGGTGGCCAACGCCGCCGAGCTGATCATCTCCGAGTATGTCGAAGGCAGCGGCAACAACAAGGCGCTGGAGTTCTACAACAGCGGCAGCCAGGTCCTCGACCTCTCCGCCTACCGCGTCGAGTTCTATTTCAACGGCGCCAGCGCGGCGGGCCGCAGCATCGACCTGAGCGGCAGCCTGGCGCCGGGCAAGACCTTCGTCCTTGCCAACGGCGTGGCCGACCCGGCGTTGCTGGCGCTGGCCAGCCAGCGGGTGGAAGGCAGCTGGTTCAATGGCAACGACGCGGTGCTGCTGCGCCGGCGCAGCGGCGCGATCCTCGACAGCCTCGGCCAGGTCGGCTTCAACCCCGGCACGACCTGGGGCAGCGGCGATGTGCAGAACCTCGACCGGAGCCTGGTGCGCAAGGCCGACATCCGCGACGGCGACAGCGATCCCAGCGACGCCTTCGACCCGGCGGCGCAATGGCTGGGCTACCCGCGCGACACCTTCGCCAACCTCGGCCAGCATGGCGCTGGCGAGCCCGGCGGCGGCGAGGAGGCCGGCCTGCGACCGATCCACGAGGTGCAGGGCGCCGGCGCCGAAAGTCCGCTGGTGAACCAGCGGGTCGCCATCGAGGGCGTGGTGGTCGGCGACTTCCAGAACGCCAGCGAGCTGAAGGGCTTCTACGTGCAGCAGGAAGATGCCACGGTGGACGGCGACCCGGCGACCTCCGAAGGCATCTTCGTCTACGACGGCGGCAACGGCAGCGACGTCAAGCTCGGCGACCGCGTCCGGGTGACCGGCCAGGTCCGCGAGTTCAACGGCCTCACCGAACTGGTCGGGCCGCTGCAGGTCAGCGTCCTGGCGAGCGGCGTGGCCTTGCCGACGCCGGCCGGCATCAGCCTGCCGCTGGCCAGCGCCGATGCGCTGGAGCGCTACGAAGGCATGCGCGTGCAGCTCCGCCAGACGCTGACCGTCAACGAGGTCTACAACCTCGGCCGCTACGGCGAGGTCCTGCTGTCCTCCGGCGGCCGCCAGATGACTCCGACCAACGTGGTGGCTCCCGGCGAACAGGCCAAGGCCATGCAGGCGCGCAACGACCTCGACCGGATTCTCCTCGACGACGGCCGCAGCGGGCAGAACCCCGACCCGATCCGCTACCCGGCGCCGGAACTGAGCGCCTACAACAGCCTGCGCGTCGGCGACCGCACCAGCGCCATCGACGGCGTGCTCGACTACTCGGCCGGCAGCTACCGTATCCAGCCGTTGCAGACGCCGACCTTCGAGGCGGCCAATCCGCGTCCGGCCCAGCCGGCGGTGGAAGGGCGCCTGCGGGTGGCCAGCTTCAACGTGCTCAACTACTTCAACGGCGATGGCAAGGGCGGCGGTTTCCCCACCTCGCGCGGAGCCAACACGGCCGAGGAGTTCCAACGGCAGAAAGCGAAGATCGTCGCGGCGATCCTCGCCTCGAAGGCGGACATCGTCGGCCTGATGGAGATCGAGAACGACGGCTACGGCGAGTTCAGCGCCATCGCCGACCTGGTCAACGGCCTCAACGCCAGCCTGCCCCAGGGCCAGCGCTATGCCTTCGTCAACCCGAACCGGGCGAAGCTGGGCAGCGACGAAATTGCCGTGGGGCTGATCTATCGCGGCGACAAGGTCCGCACCTATCGATCCGCGGCGGTGCTCGACAGTTCGGTGAACCCGGAGTTCGACGATACCCGCAACCGTCCGACCCTGGCCCAGACCTTCCAGGAGATCAATGGCGGCGAACGCCTGACCATCGCGGTGAACCACCTGAAGTCGAAGGGCTCGGCCTGCGACGGCGACCCGGACACCGGCGACGGCCAGGGCAACTGCAACCTGACCCGGGCGCGCGCCGCCCAGGCCCTGGTGGACTGGCTGGCGGGCGATCCGACGGGCGCCAAGGAACCTGACCGCCTGATCATCGGCGACCTCAATTCCTATGCCAAGGAAGACCCGGTGAACGTCATCCGCGGCGCCGGCTACACCGACCTGGTGGCGCGTCAGGCGGGCGCAGGAAAGGGCTACTCCTACGTGTTCTCCGGGCAGTCCGGCTACCTTGACCACGCCCTCGCCAACGCCAGCCTGGCGCGCCAGGTACGCGGCGCGGTGGAGTGGCACATCAACGCCGACGAGCCCCGGGTGCTGGACTACAACGTCGAGTTCAAGACCCCTCGGCAGCAGGACAGCCTGTACAACGCCGAGCCGTACCGGGCCTCCGACCACGACCCGGTGGTGATCGGTATCGACCTGCGCCGGGTGGCGATGAAGAAGCACCGCAGGTAGGCAGCGGATAGCGCCCGTGGCGTTGGTCGCCATGCAGAAAGGCCACCCTCGGGTGGCCTTTCTGCATGGCACGTGGGCCTGTAGGGCGAATAACCGCTTGCGGTTATCCGCCGTTGTGGCGGGATCTCGGCGGATAACGCCGGTGGCGTATTCGCCCTACGGAACGCAGGCGGCTTTTGCTTCGTACGTCGTCAACCGCGCAGCGGCGGCAGGTAGCCCAGTTCCATCAGCTTGATGTCCGCTTCACCGACGCGCTCGAAATGTTCGCGACGGGTTTCGTCCATCGGTTCGCGGCCGTTCAGCAGCAGGGTGCCACGGCTGGGAATGTCGACCAGCTCCGTAGCCGCCGGGAAGTCCGTGGCCCTTAGCGGATGCGGGCAGAAGCCGATCCAGCCGATGCTGCGGCGGTCCGGGAAGGTCCGCTGGTGTACGAAATACGTATGCGGAGCGAGCATGCCCCAGGTCGTTTCGGGCCAGATTTCCAGCGCCGCGAGGAAGATCGCGACGAAGGAGGAAGCCGGTGCGTCGAACACTTGCAGCAGGCTGCCGGCATCTTCCAACTGGAGCCTGGACGAGACGGCCCTGCCGCTGGCCTCGTAGTCCAGCGACAACCCGCCCTTGAGCGGATCCTCCTCGCCGTTCCATAGCACCAGTTCCACCGCCCGGGTGCGTCGGTCACGCGACAGGGCCTTGGCGAGATCCTGGCGGTGCTCGGTGACGTTGTGGCTGAGGGCATCGCGCAGGGAGTCGCCGCACAGGTACCAGTTCTCCAGCACCGGATGGAGGGGCGCGAGGGCATCGAGGAAGCGCTCTATCCGTTGCAGGTGCTGGTCGTCGTCCAGTTCGAGGAGCCGTGCCGGATCGAAGTACAGCTCGAATATGTAGCGCCTGAAAGCCTTGGCGTCCGTCATGCGCAATACCCCGGGTTCTCTTCGCAAAACCTTTTCATCTCTTCCTGTTCCTTCGCGCGGGTTTCCTGGTAGTCGTCGTGCTCGTCCGTTCCCGGCATCGGATTCCAGAATGCCTTCAGGTTGGCCAGTCCCATGCGCAGGTACTCCGCGGCGCAGTACTCGTAGACGATCCGCTGCAGGAAGTGCCATTCGACGAACACCGGCGGGGTCGGTCGGGCCTTGTCGCTGTGGACCTCGGCCTTCTGCAGCAGGTCCGACTTCACCTTGGCCCGCGCCCAGGGCCTGGGCACGCCGAGCAGCGGGACGAACAGGAAGGCGTAGTTGGCCTTCGCCTCCAGCAGGGTGCAGCGCGGCTCGTCGAAGCCGTCCCACCAGGTGCCGCTCCAGAACCATTCGTGGGGAAACGGGAAATTGGTCACCCACTGCTGGTAGCGCGCGGACAGGTCCGACATGCTGTGGCCCTTGCCGTTATTGGCGATGGCCATTTCGCCCCGGGACGGCGGGCACTCCACGCAGTCCTTGTCGCGGCCCTGGCTCTTGCTGCAATCGCGCTCGGCTTCCCGGGTCCGGTCGCGGCTCAGCGTGCCGGTCTCGGTCCTGGGCAGGGTCTGCGGCACCGGCATCGGACGCGGTACCGGCCTGGGCAGCGCGCCGGGGGCCGGTCGCGGCAGCGGGCGCGGCGCCGGCATCGGCAAGTGCGGCCGGGGCGGCGCGGGTAGCTCGAAGGGCAGCCGCGGGCCCATGCGGGGCAGCGGTCGGAAAAGCGCGCCTATGCCGCTCATGCCGGTCTCCCCGAGGTTTCGTACGCGCGCCATTTCTGGCTGGCCAGGCGAAACTCGACGATCCGTTCGTAGTCCTGGAAGCGTTGTTCCGGGCTGTCAGCCAGCGGCCGGCGCATGTGCGCGAGAAACGCCGGCGTGTCCTGGAAGCCGGGGAAGGCCAGGCCGTGCAGGAGAAAGCGTTCGATCGTCCCGGGCTCTTCGATACCCAGCTCCAGCGCCGTCGCGCGCAGCTCGCCGAGTTGCCGGATGGCGGGCAGCAGGCCGCGTCGTTCGAGCCAGGCGGGAGCCTCCCGGCGTACCTCCAGCAGGACCCGCTCGATGACTTCGTCGTCGCGGACCCGCTGCAGGCGATCCAGTTGGCCGGCATCCAGTTCAAGCATCGGCGGTCCGCTCCGTTTCCCGGTCATAGACGAGATAGCCGCCCTGCAGGGGCTGCCAGACCTGCCAACGCTCCAGCGGCGCCATCACTTGCGTCCATTGCCGCGCGGTCATGACCTGCTCCAGCGCCCGGCGCACTTCCGGGCTGTAGTAGCGCAACAGCGCCCGGCGGCCGTCGGGCATGCGGGTGAAGAGCAGCCCGGCGAAGTGTTTCGCGAGGTTTTCGAAGGACGCCCGGCTCCACAGCCAGGAGGTCATGGGCGAGCGGCGGTCCCAGTCGCGCAGCCAGCCGAGGAATTCGCCCGATGACGAAAGCGAGGCGCTGTCCATGAATTCGATCAGGACCGGCCCGGCATGGGCGATTTCGTCCAGCTCGCTCCCGGCCAGCAGCCAGCGCGAGCGGATTTCCCCCGCGGCCTTTTCCAGGCGGGTGTCCAGGGTCAGGTAGCGGGCGCCGTCCGCCAGGGCGAACAGACGGCTGTCCGGCGTAGGCGCCGCGAGCGCCGGCTGGAGCCGGCTCACGGTGCGCCGCCGAGGCTTTCCAGGGGCACCAGGGCCTGGTTGCGGCGTGCCGCCAGCAGCAGGCATTGCAGGCACAGCTTCGGTGGGGCGAGGGCGAGAGCGGGTGCGCCGCCGCCGCTGTTGCCGATCAGCACCGTGCCCGCGCCGCCGACCACCAGGTTGCCGTGGGTGCCGACGCTACCTACCACGGTGGCGGGCTTGCCGTTGATCAGTACGTTGGCGATGACGTTGGCGCTGAGGGTGGCGCCGCAGGCGGTGGCGTCGCCCTGGCGGGCGGCGGACCGATGGTCGAAGAAGACGTCGGGCGAGCCGCCGACGATCGGGTTGCTGCCGTGGCCCGGCAGCGGACACGCGGTCGGATCGCCCAGGCGCGCAGCGGGTTTGCCGCTCATGCTCAAGTCCCTATGAGATAAACCCTGGCACTCTGCCGTGCCACTCGGGGGCGGACAACCTATCTGAACTGCTCAGGAGGCACCTTCGGAAACGGCTTGGGCAACCGCGTCCTTGCCTGGTTGCGCTTGAAGGGATTTCCTACCTGGAAGTCTCGTCACCCGCCTGCGAAAGGCGCAGGCGTACGGAGCGATGGCGCGATGGGGAGGGGAGCCTGGGAGGAGGGAAGGAGGCGTTTCGCGCAGCGTCGCGTTCGCTTTGCCTGCGCAGGGGCTGTCCGCCGATACCGCGCTGGAGCGACGGATAGCCGCGATAGGGTTATCCGCCCTGCGCCGAGACCGCCGCGGGAGGAGACAGGGAGGCTGTTCCTGGCTCCTCCCGTGCGATCAGTGATGCTCGCGCGTCGCGCGGAAGCGGATGTCCGGCCAGCGTTCTTCCATCAGGCTGAGGTTGACGCGGGTCGGCGCCAGGTAGGTGAGGTGCCCGCCGCCGTCCACGGAGAGGTTCTCGAAGGCCTTGTCCTTGAACTCCTTGAGCTTCTTCTCGTCGTCGCACTCGATCCAGCGTGCCGACCAGACGTTGATCGCCTCGTAGGCGCACTCGACCTTGTATTCCTCCTTCAGGCGGCTGGCGACCACGTCGAACTGCAGCACGCCCACCGCACCGAGGATGATGTCGTTGTTGCGCTCGGGGAAGAACACCTGGGTCGCACCTTCCTCGGCCAGTTCCTGCAGGCCCTGGCGCAACTGCTTGGACTTCAGCGGGTCTTTCAGGCGCACGCGGCGGAACAGTTCCGGGGCGAAGTGCGGGATGCCGGTGAAACCGAAGTTCTCGCCTTCGCTGAAGGTGTCGCCGATCTGGATGGTGCCGTGGTTGTGCAGGCCGATGATGTCGCCGGCATAGGCCTCTTCCAGTTGCTCGCGCTCGGAGGAGAAGAAGGTCAGCGCGTCGGCGATCTTCACGTCCTTGCCCAGGCGCACGTGGCGCATCTTCATGCCTTTCTCGTACTTGCCCGAGCAGATGCGCATGAAGGCGATGCGGTCGCGGTGCTTGGGATCCATGTTCGCCTGGATCTTGAACACGAAGCCGGAGAATTTCTCCTCGGTCGGCTCCACGCTGCGTTCGTGGGTGGCGCGCGACAGCGGCTGCGGCGCCCAGTCGACGATGCAGTCGAGGACCTGGTCGACGCCGAAGTTGCCCAGCGCGGTGCCGAAGAACACCGGGGTCATCTCGCCCTTGAGGAAGGCGTCCTTGTCGAATTCGTGGCAGGCGCCCTGCACCAGCTCCAGCTCTTCGACGAAATTGTCGTAGAGATCGCCGAGGTGGGCACGGGCTTCGTCGGAGTCGAGCTTTTCGATGACCTTGGTCTCGATGCGCTCGTGGCCGTGGCCCGGGACGTAGACGATGATCCTGTCGTCGGCCAGGTGGTAGACGCCCTTGAAGTCCTTGTAGCAGCCGATCGGCCAGGTGATCGGCGCGGCCTTGATCTTCAGCACCGCCTCGATCTCGTCGAGCAGCTCGATGGGGTCGCGGATGTCGCGGTCGAGCTTGTTGATGAAGCTGACGATGGGCGTGTCGCGCAGCCGGCAGACTTCCATCAGGGCGATGGTCCGCGGTTCGACGCCCTTGCCGCCGTCGAGCACCATCAGCGCCGAGTCCACCGCGGTCAGGGTGCGGTAGGTGTCTTCGGAGAAGTCTTCGTGGCCGGGGGTGTCGAGCAGGTTGATCATGTGCTCGCGGTAGGGGAACTGCATCACCGAGGTGGTGATGGAGATGCCGCGCTGCTTTTCCATCTCCATCCAGTCGGACGTGGCGTGGCGGTCGGACTTGCGCGACTTCACGGTACCGGCGACGGCGATCGCCTTGCCCATCAGCAGGAGCTTCTCGGTGATGGTGGTCTTACCGGCGTCGGGGTGGGAAATGATCGCGAAGGTACGGCGCTTCGCGACTTCGGCGGCCTGAGTGGTCATGGATGCGTGCCTGCTGGAATCCGTTGGCGTGGGCGCGGGACGGCCCGGAAAAACGCGGGATTATAGCGGTAAAACGCGGCGCGTCGGGATGCCTGTCATCCGGCGATCGATGGAATTGCCGGTGGACAGCGAACTTGTCGCAGTCGTGCCGTTCCAAGCAGCCAGCGGCGGCCACCGCCGGATAGACTGCTTTCATTTCACCCGATCGAAGGAAATCACCATGAACGGAGTATCCAGACTGCTCTCCCTGGCGTTGCTGGGCGCGGCGCTGCACTGGGCGCCGGCGCAGGCCGAGGAGCAGCCGCGGCTGTTCGAACTGCTCGGCCAGCCCGGCTACAAGGCCACCTGGCACGCCATGTTCAAGGGCGAGAGCGACGTGCCGAGATGGGTTTCCGACGCCAGCGGCCCGAGTTCCCCGTCCACCAGCCTGAGCCTGGAGGGCCAGCCCTACGTCCTGGCCAACAGTTGCAAACCCCACGATTGCGGCAACAACCGCCTGCTGGTGGCGTTCCGTGGCGACAAGAGTGCCGCCTACGGGCTGCAGGTGAGCCTGCCGGACGAGCCCGCCGAAGTCATGCAGACGCCGAGCAAGTACGCCACCTATCGCTGGTACGGCGAACCCTCCAGGCAGGTCCGCGAGCTGCTGATGAAACAGTTGGAGAGCGATCCGAACTGGAAGTGACGCCGGGCCTGAGAGGGACCAGGCCCGGCGGCGGGGAGGGCGGATGATCGCTGGCGATCGTCCGCCGTTGCGCCATGCGCTCCCGCGGTCTTCCTTCAGAAACCGACCGAGGCCTGTACGTACAGGGTGCGCGGCTGGCCGACGTAGAGGCCCTTGTTGTTGTCGTCGAACGAGCGGGTGTAGTAGCGGCGATCGAACAGGTTCTTCACCCCCAGGCCGAGCTTGAGGTCGTTCAGTTGCGGGCCGAAGTCGTAGGTGCCGCGCGCGCTCCAGACCATCCAGCCGGCGATCCGCCCGGTGCTGCCGTCGGCGCTTTCGCTCTCGGTGTTGGCGTTGTCGGCGTACTGGCTGGTCTGGAAGCTGCCGTCGAGGTTGTAGCTCCAGGCGCCGGTGCGGTAGTTGGCGCCAAGGGTGCCCTTGTGCTTCGAGGAGAACGGCACCTGGTTGCCCTTGTTCGGCCCGTCCTCGCGAATGCTCGCGTCGACGTAGGCGTAGCTGGCATAGACGTCGAAGCCGGAGAGCAGCGGGTCGAGATCGGCCAGGTCGTAGGCGATCGCCGCCTCGATGCCCTTGTGCCGGGTCTTGCCGCGGGCGGTCACGCTGTCGGTCTGCTGGTTGCTCTCGTACTGGTTGTCGAAGTTGATCAGGAAGGCGCCCAGTTCGGCGCGCAGGATGCCGTCGTCGTAGCGGCTGCCGAGTTCCCAGGTGCGGGCCTTCTCCGGCTCGATGTCGCCGCTCTGCACTGCCTTGCCCATCTGGCTGTACTGCACGGTGCCGAACGAGCCCTCGGTGTTGGCGTAGAGGTTCCAGCTCGGCGTGAGGTGGTAGATCACGTTGAGCGCCGGCAGCGAGGCGTTGTAGCGGCCGCTGTCCTTGCTGTTCTTCAGCAGGTTCTTCTGTTCGGAATCGATCTTCTCGTAGCGGATGCCGGGGGTGATGGTCCAGTTGCCGATATCGATGCGATCGTCGATGTAGAACGCGTTGGCTTCGGTGCTGCCGCGGGTGTCGCGGTCGTTGCGGCTGCCGGTGCTGGGTAGCTGGCCGCTGTCGGCGCGGGTCCAGTAGCGCAGCTCGTGGCTGGCTTCGTTGACGTAGCGGTGGCCGATGCCCACTTCGTGGCGACTTTCGCCCAGCTCGAAACCCTGGCTGAAGCGGGTTTCCAGGCCTCGCACCCAGTATTCGCGCGGCGACAGGGTGAGGTTGCGGCCCTGGTCGAGGTAGCCGCTGCGCAGGGTCTTGGTGAAGAAGCCGGTGACGTTGAGCTTCTGGCTGGCGTTGGGGGTGTATTCGTAGCTGGCGCTGGCCAGGGTACGGCGGCCCCAGAACTTGTCGTAGGGACGGGTCGACTGGTACGGATCGTCGCGGTAGGCCGCGGCGCTGAGGCCGCCGGGCATGTCGGCCTCGCCGTCGTAGTACTGGGTCATCGCCGAAAACGCGTGTTCGTCGCTGGGCTGGAAGCGGCCCTTGAGAATCAGGTCGTCGATCCGCGTATCGCTGTGCTCGCGCCAATCGCCGCCGCGGGTGCCGGAGTAGAGCAGGGCGCCGCCGAGGCCGTTGGCGCCGGTGCCGCCGATCAGCACGTTGTGGGTGGTCTTCAGGCCGTCCTGGCTGGAGCTGGGGCTGAGTTCGCTGTGCACGTCGAGCTTGGTGGCGAAGTCCTCGGGGATCGCCCGGGTCACGAAGTTGACGATGCCGCCGACGTTCTGCGGCCCGTAGCGCACCGCGCCGCCGCCGCGGACCACGTCCACCGCGTCCATGTTGCCGATGGACACCGGCGCCAGCGACAACTGTGGCTGGCCGTAGGGAGCGAAGGGCACCGGGATGCCGTCCATCAGCACCGTCGAGCGCGACGCCAGGCGCGGGTTGAGGCCGCGAATGCCGAAGTTCAATGCCAGGTCGTGGCTGCCGGTGCCGTTGTTGAGCGGCGCGCTGACCCCGGGAATGCGCTCCAGCACTTCGCGGGTGCTGGCCGCGCCTTGGGCCTGGAACTGCTCGCGGCGGACCACGTCGCGCGCACCGGGATGCTCGAAGACGTCGGCGGCGCTGGCGTCGGCCAGCCAGTCGCCGACCACGG